>JAFAUE010000492.1 GCA_019243475.1 Acidobacteriota bacterium
TTCAGCAGAGCGGCCCGCGCGCACGGGACAAGCTGTTTTCCCCAAATTGGATTATGCCGATGGCCCAGCGCCGCTTGGGAAGGGGAACACTTACGCTGCGTACCATGCTGAGCCTAGAACCGGCGACGGTCACACAGCGACAGTATCCAATTCTCTTCCAACAGGGCGAAACGGCATTCGGCAAGCCGATCGTCGATGGCCAGCATCCGCACAACTTCTTCATGGAAGTAGCGGCGCTGTATGACTACAAGCTCAGCGAGCAGACTGTGCTTTCGTTCTACGCGGCTCCGGTAGGCGCGCCTGCGCTCGGTCCGGCGGCATATCCGCATCGCGCGTCGGCCGCGGAGAATCCGGCTGCGGTGCTCGGCCACCACCTCGAAGACTCAACTCATATCAGCGACGACGTAATCACCGCCGGTCTAACGCATCGCGCCTTCCGCATTGAAGTCTCCGGCTTTCACGGCCGCGAGCCCGACGAGTTTCGCTGGGACATCGACGGAGGCGGACTCGATTCCTGGGCGACTCGCGTCACCATCAATCCGGTCGCGAACTGGAGCATGCAGTACTCCATCGCACATCTTCACAGCCTCGAAGAACTGGCCCCGAATGAAGATGTCCGGCGCATGACAGCGTCGGTAATGTATAACCGCGCATTCCAAAATGGGAATTGGGTATCCACGCTGGCCTGGGGCAGAAACCAGAGCCTGCAGGACGGAAATGTTGGCAATGCATACCTGGCCGAATCGACTGTGAAATTCCTGCGGAAAAATTATGCCTGGATGCGCATCGAGAACGTCGATCGCACCAACGAACTGCTGCTGGGGGAGAGTCCGTTGCCGCAAGGATTTGAGGAGCGATATTTCACCCGCGTGCAGGCCTACACGTTGGGCTACGACCGCGATGTCGGGCACTTTGCGCATCTGGCAACAGCCCCGGGCGCACAGTTCACCTGGTACGGCGTTCCCGATGTGCTGAAGCCGGTTTACGGCAGGCGTCCGGTGAGCGCGATCTTGTTCCTGCGCGTTCGCCTGCGGTAAAGGCGGGGGGGGAAATTGTTCCACGTGGAACAATTGGAGCTACCAGCTTCCGGCTGCCAGCTTCCGGCCAGGGCGAAGGCGGGGGTAAGCCTTTGCAGCGGCTTACTTGCAATTCAAGGGGTTCAAGAAGTTTTGGAAGTGTTCACGCACCCGACGGTTCGGCAATAAGTCCCGAAATAGCCCATCCGTCTGCCGTCTGCCGTCAGCCGATAGCCGACAGCCGGTAGCTGGTAGCTGGCAGCTTTTTTGTTCCACGTGGAACAATTTGGCGGACCTTTGTCCCCGCGGAAGCCGGAAGCCGGAAGCCGGAAGCTGGTAGCCGGTAGCCAAAAGCCCACTCCCCTATCACGAACCAGAATCCCTGCTAATTCCCTGAGACATATTGTTCGAGAGCGACTGTGGCGTACTAAGTCCTGTCAGCAGATAAAGATGCAGCCGAATTCCCGCAATTCCCTGAGCAATTCCCTGATCGCGGCCAAGAATTCGCGAGTTTTGGGCTGAAATTGCAAAATCTCCTGGCTGAACTCAAAAAATTCCCTGAGAAATTCCCTCAACCAGGGAATTTGCGCCATTTAGAATTGGACAGAATTCATCTTCGACACTTGGATTCCTATGCCCGTCGCCAAAGAGCTTTTAGACATCCTTGTCTGTCCCGCCTGCAAGCGTCCCGTGGTGTTGAACCAAAAACAGGATGGACTGCGCTGCAGCGTCTGCCGGGTTACCTACCCTATCGTCGACGACATTCCAGTGATGCTGGTAGGTAAAGCAATCAAAGACTAAGGATTGCTGTTCAATTTCGGACACTTCTTCGCACCCTCGAACATGCAGGGCATTCCGAGCTGCCACAAGTCCCACCTAACATAATTGCATTCAGGTATTTAGCTCCGAATCCGCTTGGGAAAGGCACGTGCCGTTCTTATCCGGAGCGGAGCCTCATCCAGGACCAGCAATGATTCAGTTACGCGGTATAGAGAAGACCATTAAGTCTCCGGCGGGCACGATCTGGCTGCTGCGGCGCATAAATCTTGATATCGAGCAGGGCGAGTTCGTCACCATCATGGGCCCGTCCGGCGCGGGCAAGACGACGCTCATGAGCATCCTCGGAATGCTCGACGATCAGTGGACGGGCGAGTACTACTTCGCCGGCGAGCCCGTACACAAAATGAACCGGAAGCAGCGCTCGGAGCTGAACAAGAAGAACATTGGATTTGTCTTCCAGAGCTACCACCTGCTGGACAATCTTACGGTCGCGGAGAATCTCGATCTCCCGCTCTCGTACAAAGACATCAAGAAGTCGGAGCGCGCCAGCCTGGTGGCCGACACGCTCGACCGGTTCAACATCGTCGGCAAAAAGGATTTGTATCCGAACCAGCTTTCCGGCGGACAGCAGCAACTGGTGGGCGTGGCGCGCGCGGTGATCAATAAACCCAAGCTCATCCTCGCCGACGAACCGACCGGCAACCTGCACTCCGACCAGGCAAAGGAAATCATGGAGCTGTTCCGGCAACTCAACGACGCCGGAACTACGATCGTCCAGGTAACGCACTCAGAAGCGAATGCGGCCTACGGACATCGCACGATCAAGCTGCTCGATGGATGGATTGTCGGGGACACGGCGCGTCCGGTTGAAGCCGGCGCTCTAGTGACATAAGACAGCCAACAACCGAATTTGAGCCAAGGACAAAAAGGAGCCTTGAAGCCGATGCATACGTGTTTATATTCAAAA
>JAFAUE010000189.1 GCA_019243475.1 Acidobacteriota bacterium
CTAAACGCCAGCACAGCAGTCAGCGCGTTAAGCCACGATAGATTTCCGCTAAGAAAGATCAAACCTTGAAAAACGATGGTGAGCGCTCCCGCAATACTGGCGACCGGCTGCGGCAAAAAGTAGCCGAAGGGCACGATCAATTCGGCAAAATGATTAACTAGAACGCCGCCTTTCTTGGACCACTCCGGTCCGTTGTGAAAAAACCAGCTCAGCGGATTGGGAATGGGCTGAGTCTCATAGTGGTAATCGAGACAGGTGAGATTACGCCAGCACGAATCTCCGCGAAGCTTTATTAGACCGGCGCCGAACATTACGCGGAAAAGCAGCCAGCGGAACATCCACATCACCGCTACTTGCGGTCGCATATCGCTCGCACCGAGAAAAGCCGCGTAGGCACCAGCTTCGAGCAGGATCGACTCCCATCCGAATCCATAAAACACCTGCCCCACATTCACAAACGAGAGATACAAAGTCCAGATCGCCGCCCAGATGAAGAACGACACCCAGGTGTATCGATCCACAGCGCCAGAAAGAATTACCGTGGACAGAATCACGCCGCTCCACGCGCCGGTCAGGAAAGACCGATCTGTCGGGAAGAAGAAAAAGAGGCTGGGTGAATCCCGGAACTCGATGCGTTTCACGAACAACGGCACCGGCAGAAGCCCACGTTCGCCGAGCAGTGGATTGAATTGGTTTACTGCGTTGAGAAACGCGATGAGGAAGAGTCCAGCTACGCTCTTTTCCAGCGCCACTCGAGCAAACAGGTAAAAACCGGGCGTGAAGAGAGTTGACATTGAGCGGTCAGAAGTCCGCGTCTAGCCAAACCGGCCGCGGAGTCTTCAACACTAAATGACTCGAGAAGAATGAAATCTCTCCAACGAAGAGTGAGCTCAGCCGGCAGTCGCCCTGGCGGCGCCTCGCTTCACCTCCCTGAGGGCGAGCGAGGCCGCCAGTGCTGCATTCTTATGATCTGCCGTCCAGGGCGGTCCGAGCTTCTTACCTGCATTCGCAATCTGTGCAACTGCACCGCTTCCCAAGCCCGCCGTCGCCAGCTCAAACAAGTCCCGCTCCGGGTATCCAAATACCGAAATTCCATGAACTTCACACGCGCGACGCATACAGTTGCGAAAGAGTTCGCCCTCTGCAGTATGGATCAGCGCATGTGAGGCGAGAATGTTCTCAAGGGCTGGAAGGGCCTTGCCGGACGCCAGGACGATTCCAGCGGCGGCGATTTTGCGTTTCTGAGCTCCGAGATCGGCGATAAACTGCGCCACCGCTGCCGTCGCCATTGACGCGCAGCGTGCCGTATAACCCTCCAGAAACTTACTAGCGGACGCCAACGCCATGTTTTCGGCGTGATGGAATGGCATCTTGCCGCCGGTAGCATCTTCGTCAACGATCGTCACGCGGCGTCGTTCTAACAGCTCGGCGGCCTCGCCGATGGCGACAAGAATCCCCCATCCCGAATGCATCCGAATGCCGATACTGACGCGCTCCGCCAAGCTGCTTTCTCTTCCTTTCAGGGGCGACATTGTAACCGCGAATGGTGAGATATTCCCTGGGACGAGAGATCGGAAAGGGAGAATCCATCCCAATTTCCATAGGAGAGCAGCAGCCGTTCTCCAAGAATTCGGAAATTTCGATACCCAAAATGTAATGTTTTGTTAAAGATAGGGCTGGCCCGATAGTTGCTTTCTATTACGGCAATCAGGGAGGCGCATGAATCAGGAAGTATCTATCTCCTACCGGGCAGTGAAGTCGAAAATCTACAAATTGATCGACGCTCTGGTCGAGGGCGAGAAAGACGAAGCTGAAGTACAGGAATCCATTCGGCGCTGGTGGAAGATGGTCCGTCCTGACGACCGCGCCGTCGCTGAAAAATACCTGTTGATGGTTCTGAACAAATCAAATGCCAGCCTGCTAGCCATCCGTGACGGCATTCATAACGATGAGTTTGAACTCAGACCTGAGCACCTGGCTCGCATAGGAAACCGTCTCCCGGCCGCATAGAATTTACTGGAGAGAAGCAAACACGAGGCGGGCCAATGAGCCCGCCTTTTGATTTGTCTTGGACTTAATAACCTAAGTATGCAATTCCGCGTCAATCCCTCTGATCTGCGGGTATCCGCGTGAGGATTCTTGGGTGGCCCATCCGCAAAGCAGCAGCTAACTAACTAACCGTTCAGCAGGCTCGCTCTCACCCAGCTGCAGACGTTCCAGCTCGGCGTATACGCCGTCACGCTGCACGAGTTGGTCGCGACTGCCCTGCTCTACCAGTCGTCCGTCTTTAATGACAAAGATCACGTCCGCCGATCGAATCGTTGACAGGCGGTGCGCAATGGTTATGACTGTCTTTTTCTCCATCAGTCGCTCCAAGGCTTCAACAACAAGCTTCTCGGAAGCGGCGTCCAAGCCGCTCGTGGGTTCGTCAAGCACCAGGATGGGAGTATTGCGGATCACCGCGCGCGCAATTGCAATGCGCTGGCGCTGTCCTCCGGAAAGCGTCATGCCGCGCTCGCCGACCACTGTGTTATAGCCGTCGGGCATGCGCTCGATGAATTCGATCGCATTGGCGAGCTCAGCAGCACGGACGATCTCCGACGGCGAGGCTTCCGGCTTACCGTAGGCGATGTTTTGCCAGATGGGTCCGTGGAAGAGAACGGTGTCCTGCAAGACAAAACTAATCTGCTGGCGCAGGGAGCGTTGGCGATAGTTGCGAATATCAACTCCGTCGATCTTCACCATCCCGGCCGTTGGATCGTAGAAACGCGGAATCAAGCTGATGATCGTCGTCTTGCCTGCTCCGGTCGGCCCAACAATCGCAGCCACCTGCCCTGGTTCGATCTTGAAGCTCACGTCTTCCAGAATGGGAGACTCCGGGGAGTAGCAGAAGCTAACATGCTCGAACTCAATCCGCCCTTTGAACCGCGGCGCCACCCTGGCCTTTGACGAGTCCTTTACTTCTTTGTCGGTTTCGAGCACTTCCTGGATTCGCTCATATCCCACCAGTGCCTTCGCGTAGGTGTCGGTCATCTTCGAAAGCTCCTGCATGGGCTTGTACATCTTGCCGAGGTACAGGATGAAGACCACCAGCGAGCCGGCCGAGAGTCCGCCGTTCAGGACCATGCGTGCGCCATACCAAAGAACCAAGAACGTGCCGACTGCCACGATGATTTGTACCAGCGGCGCCAGCTTGGCCTTCAGGCTGCGGGCGCGCAGTGCAATTTCCACGCCTTCGAGGCTCTCTGCTTCTAGCCGTTTGAGCTCATAGTCCTCGCGAGCGAAGGCTTTCACCACGCGAATGGACCCCAGCACCTCCTCGATGACGGAAACAATCTCGCCTTCTTTTTTCCGCACCGCGCGCGAGGCCGCTTTGATGCGTCGCGTGTAGGTAAAAACAATCGTGAATAACACGGGAGCAACCGAAAGCGCGATTAGCGTGAAGCGCCAGTTCAGATAGAACATGACGCCTACCATGCCCAGCAAAGTAATGAGATTGATCAGCACGCCGAGCAGACCGGAAGTAATGAAGCTCTGGATCGAATCAATGTCGCTGGTCACCGTGCTGATCAAGTCGCCGGTACGTTTGTTGTCGTGATAGGCCAGCGAGAGCCGCTGGAGATGGGAATAGAGCGCGCGGCGCAAATCGTGCGTGACCCATTGTCCGACGCTGGTGGTGAGGTACTTTTCCGCATAGGTGCAAACGGCGTCGAGCACAGCAATGCCGAGCACCGCGAAACACGCAAACTTGAGTACCTGCAGTGGATCAGTTCCGGTTATGCGCGCGATGATGTGGTTCAGCCAGCCGCCGCTCTTCTTCGCGTGAAGTACGCTGTCGAGGACGATCTTTAGCGGCCAGGGTTCCAGCAGATCGGCTGCGCTCTCTCCGATTACGGCCCCCAGCGCCAGCATCAGCGTGCCTAAATGGGGCCGAAGCAGCGAACGAATAGAGAGACGCTTCCGGGTTCCCTTCTCCGCGCCGACTTCGAGACGCACTAATTCTGAGCTCTTGGCCAAGACCTACCTTCAAGGCAAACTGCTGCTCTGGATTAGATGCAGTTTTGCGCTGGGCGTCAGGAGGATTGCCCCCTTTGTAGTGCGAATGACAGGGCTTTATACGCAACCGGTCAATGGCCGAAATAATCAAGAACGGACGCCCGAATTCCCTGGGCAGGGAATTTAGCAGGGAATTTTTTCCCGCAAAAAAAAATTCTCACGCCGGACCCGCATAAACAGAGTGTTTCCGAGGACCACCAGGGAATTGGCAGGGAATCTGCAGGGAATCCTAAGTTGCGCAATCAGTCCTCCCGTTTCCGTTAATACCATCCCAGAGCAGACCCTACGTACACTGCTAACCCCAAAACCTGTTTGTGTGCAATAGGATTTCGCATGGCGGATGTCCGAGCCCAAGGGGCTATTCTGCGCGGGGGGACTCCTTCCTTCGGTCCTTCGCGCAGGAAAACAGCGAGGCCAGCAGCCGTGAAGCCAGCGCGATACCTTCATGCTTCGGAAGCATGCTTCGGAAGCATAACGGAGTCAAGCCACTCCAAAGCTCACCCAATGCCTAACCACCAAACCTACTTCTGCTTTGGCGCAGGGTGCTTTGGTGCCGCTTTGTGAGTTGCAGTAGCTTTTCTGGCGGGAGCTGCCGGTTTCGGCAGGCCGCGGAACTCAATGGTTGTGATCTTTACCGGATCGTAAGGACGGTTGTCCCGGGGGTCGGTCGCGCGCCGGGCAATGTTTTTCACCAGTTCCACGCTCTCCGGAGTGCATTGGCCGAAGATCGTGTGCCGGCCATCGAGGTGCGGCGTGGGCACTTCGGTGATAAAGAATTGAGAACCGTTTGTGGCAGGTCCGGAATTGGCCATTGCCAGGCGTCCGGGCACGTCGAACTTCAAGTCTGGGGAGAACTCATCTTCAAAGCTGTAACCCGGACCGCCTTCTCCTGTTCCCAACGGATCGCCACCCTGAATCATGAAATTCGGAATCACACGGTGGAAGATGGTGCCGTTATAGAGCGGCACATGCTGCGTCTTGTGCGTCTCAGGATTCGTCCAGTCCTTCGTTCCGGTCGCCAGGCCAATGAAATTGGCTACGGTCTTAGGCGCCTGTTTGGGGAAAAGCTCGCAGGTCAGGTCGCCCGCGGTGGTGTGGAATATAGCCGTGGGATTGCCAATAGGAGTGGCCGATTGCGGAGTCGTATTGTTGGCTGCAGCAGGCCGTTTTGGTGTCGAAGATGAAGTGGCCTGCGCGGCAGCGAAGGAGCAGAGTAGGACGACGGTAAGAGCATGTTTCATTTGTCTGAATCTCTTTGGGTTAAGTGAGTGACATGACAGTCTAATGGCTCAGCCGCGGCTCATCCAGCAGCATTCACGAGAACGGCAGATATTCTCTGCACGAACACTCGGTGCCTAAGAGAGTTCGCATAAGCGCAGAGAGAGATGACATCCTGGTGAAAGGCCGACTCTACTTCGACGAGCTCATCTGCCGCGCTAACGAAGGCCGCTGTTCTGCCGTCAGCTTGCGACTTGTCGCCTCCACTTCGCGAAAGACGCGCATGAAGTTGAGGCCCAGGACCTTGTGAATCTGATCGGCTGTGTAGCCGCGCTTCAGCAGTCCGGCTGTGATTTTTGGCAGATCGGCGGCCGAATCCAATCCCTCCGGCATCGACGGCGTACCGTCAAAATCCGAACCCAATCCCACATGATCGATGCCGGCAACTTTGGCGATGTGGTCGATGTGCTCCAGGATGTCATCAAAAGGCGGCCGCGGAATCTTCGCTGCCCACTCTTTCCCCGTCTTGTCGAGCTCGTGGTAACGGGTGACGGGATCGGCATCTTTGAACTTCTCCGCCGTGGCGGCCAGCGCCGCGTCGCGTTCTTTGCCCTGCGCGTCGTATTGTTGCCGCCAATTCTCATCGACGAATGCGGAGTAATAGTTCACCATCACCACGCCGCCGCCGCGGGCGACGGCACGCAGCATGTCATCGGTCATGTTGCGCGGA
>JAFAUE010000139.1 GCA_019243475.1 Acidobacteriota bacterium
CCCCGGAGAGCTGCGCGCGATCCATCAACGGAGCTCTCAAGCCCGATGGGACCTGGTTCTGCATCGAGCCCAACATGCGCGACAACGTGCAGGACAACATCAATCCGCTGGGCAAGTTGTTTTATTCCGTCAGCACACTGCAATGCATGACCTGCTCCCTGGCGTACGGGGGAGCCGGCTACGGCGCAGGAATGGGCGAAGGGAATGTACGACGCGTTGCGCAACTCGCCGGTTTTAGCAAGTTCCAGAAGCTGGCGATAGACAATCCGTTTAATCAGTTTTTTGAAGTGAGGAAGTAGGGCACAGGTTACAGGGGACAGGTTAGAGGCGAAAGACGGCGGACAGGGAAGACCAAGTCAAAAAAGGCGCAGCATCGCTTCGTGATTGCTCGCTGCAGAATGACCGGCTGACGCAAGGGCATACGGCGCTTAAAAGCGTTCAAAAGGATGCCGCCGCATTTTCCCTGTACCCTGTCCCCCGTTCCCTATAACCTGCTCATGCTCTTAACGCGCGCTCGATTGCGACTTTCTCCGCCAACAATGACGCCAGAGCCGCCGCATCGTTCTTGCGCTCGGCTTCTGCGATGTTGGCGTTCAGTGCCCGCTTGCGCCCTTCGAGCTTGCGCCGTCGCAACGCTTCGATGGCGGATTCCACCAGCTCAAGACTCAACTCTTCGGTTTCCTGCATGAGGATCGACGCGAGCAGCCGCTGATCCGACTCCGACGCGACTACACCTTCGAGCGGCGAAAGCAAGCTGTCGATGATGCTTGCGGCAGCGAGGCCATCGGTCAGCGATTCGTTCAGTAGGACCTCCGAAACCTGCGCGCGCAGCTCGTCCAGCTCGCCTGAAGCTCCAGGCGCGACCAGACGAACAATTATTTTTTCCGCGTCGCTCACCTCCGCTTGTGTGCCCGGGTTGAATTGCGCGCTGCGATCGGTCGCCGCATGGCGCAGCTCCTGACGCAGTAGTGCCGAGTCGATTCCCAGCCGCTGGGCTACGTTGTTGGCGAGTTCATCGCGGACGATCGCCTGCGGCACGCGCCTGATGTGAGGCAGTAGATAGCTCACGGCTTTGGCTTTGCCGTCGGGCGTCTTCACGGGAAACATTGCAGCGGCCCGGGAGATTAGATAGGAAAAGTAATCCGGCGCTTCCAGCAGAGCTTTGCCGTATGCCGCCGCTCCTTTTCTGCGCACAAACAAATCAGGGTCGAGTCCCGGCTCAAGCGTGAGGACCTTAATGCGGAAATCCTCTTCGACCAACATGCTCAAAGAGCGTTCAGTCGCTGCCGCTCCAGCTGTATCGGGATCGAAGTTTACGACCGCCTGCTTGGTATAGCGTGACAGCAGGCGCACTTGGGGCTCTGAGAAGGCGGTGCCGGAGGTAGCGATCACGTTCTTGAAACCGGCCTCGGAGACCGAAATGGAATCGACGTTTCCCTCCACCAGGATCGCGTAACCGAGCTGCCGGATACCTTCTTTTGCCTTGTCGAGATTAAAGAGGACCCGGCCCTTGGAATAGATCGGCGTTTCCGGCGAGTTCAGATACTTCGGTCCTGACTTCTCGCTCGAGTCAAGCGACCGTCCGGTGAAGGCGATGACCTTCCCATTTTCGTTGCAGATGGGAAACATCACGCGATTCCGGAAACGGGAATAGAGCGGCGTTGCCGGGGCAGGGTTCTTACGCTCTTCGGACGGCTGTCCCACAATTCGTTCCGTTTCATCGGTGTCGCGTTTCCAAGACATCAGGCCTGACGTCTTCAACATCTCTTCATCGGCCGCACCGCGCAGGCGATCGCGCAGCAGAAATCCTGAATCAGGAGCGTAGCCGATGCGGAAGCGCCGCCAGGTTTCTTCGTTCAGTCCGCGGCCAGTGAGATATTCCCGTGCTTTTGCCCCTTCGGGCCGCCGCAGTACCTCTTCAAAGAACGCGCAGGCTTTCTCGTGCAGGTCGAGCAGAATGGCGCGTTGTTTCGCGTCTTCCGCCTCCGCGGCACTCGAGTATCCCTGCTTGGGGACCGCAACCCCCATCTTCTCTGCAACGCGGCGTACTGCTTCGGGAAAACTGAGGTTCTCGATCTTCTGCACAAAGCTGAAGACGTCACCGGAAGCGTTGCAGCCGAAGCAGTGATAGAACTGCCGCACGGCATGCACAGAGAACGAAGGAGTCTTTTCCTTGTGAAAAGGACAGAGGCCTTTGAAGTTTTGTCCGCCGGCGGTTTTGAGCGGAACATAGTCGCCGACAATGCGAACGATATCGGCCTGCTGCTTTAGCTGCTGAGCAAAGTTTTCCGCCGTGGACATTGCTTTGATTGTCATTGGTTTATGTCCTGAAAGCGCGGAAAAATTTTGCCGGTGGATTGTGGAAGGTGTGGAAACCGAGTTTGTGAGGATCGGGCAAGCTTTTTTACCCGAGTAGGTTCGGGCCGCTGTGACCGACGTTCCTCAAAACGCCGCGGGACTTAGGCTACTCTGGTATGTCCCGCCGGAAGTTGACGCCGGGGCTAACGCTCAGACGCGCGAGCGAGGCGGCGCTCACCATAGGTCCACGCTGCAGGAGAATGCGAGCATGTGCACACGAACCACGCTCATGATCGAAAGCGAGCTGCTTGATCGAGCGGCTCGTCTTACGGGAATCGAGGATAAAACGATAGTCGTGCACAAAGCCCTTGAGGTATTGATTGCCCGAGAGAGTGCCAAACGGTTAGCCGCGCTCGGCGGCAGCGAGCCACGACTGCAGCCAGTGCCTCGCCGCCGACCAGCAGCGCGCAAAGTCGGCAGAAGTCCACGTTCATAGCAGGTTGCGTCACTCCCAATGGGGAAAACAGCATCTTCTAGAGCTGCTCGACCACAACTTCCTATCGGATCCGGGGTCATTTATAGCAATAGGGCCACGGCCGGAGTGTCTCTTGCATCCAACCAAATGCGCCACTCCGTCCATATTCGGATGGATTCTGCCCTCCTCCGCTTGAAAGGTATTTATGACGGCGCACGCCAGCCAGTACGACAGTTCCCATCCCAGCAATCCAAACCCAGAAAACCAGCACGGCTTTGTTTACGACAGCTCTGAATCTGCGCCGCCGGAAGCAGAGTACGTCCCTGAACGCGAGTTCGTGCTCATGCCGCTGTTCCGGCGCATCGGCCAGCTACTCGGAATCCGGCGCGAGCCGGAGCCGGAATACATTTATGAGCCCGCTACGCAGCTTGCTGAACAACCGTTCGTTTCCCGGACGGAGCACGTGGAAGCGCAGCCCCTACAAGAAGCGCGTATTTCCAGCAGCAATTTCCAAAATGCAGTTGAACCAGCCGAGCCACAATCACAAACGCCACACATTCAAATAGAACCGCCGCAAACTCAAAGTGCGAGTTTTGAGCCGTTGCCAGAACCCCTTTCAGGTTCACAACGCTTTGAAAGCGAATCCATCACTCCGGAACCGGAACAGATCGCAGCTCCGATTCATTTTGAATCTGAGCCGCTGACAGAGGTGATCGAGCCTGAGCCGACTGAATGGACACCAATCGCCGAGTCGGCGCAAGAGCAGCAGAGCGAACTGGTCATCGCGCCCGTCGCTGAGGTCGCGCCCGAGCAGGTTGTCGCCAGCGAGGCTTTGCCGCTTGCACCTGCTCAGTCACGGCTCACGCAGGAAGAAGCTCGCGACTTAGTCGCCCAGATTCGCGATGCCGCGAGCAGGATTACTGCCGCGGTGTCGCAGGCAGCCACCTGGGTACATACGAAGGAAGAAGAGATACTTCGTCGTACGGAGATGCCGCTGGAACCTAAAGAAAAGACGATCGAGGTCGAGCGATACAACTCCGGTTCTCATCCGCCTCTTCCCGTGGTCGCGACCCAATCCGCTCTGTCAGAGGAGAACGAAGCGCCCGTTATCCAGCGCGAGCGCGCGCGGCGAGAGAACGAGCGTATGCGTAACTCTGCGGCGAAGTGGGAGCTGAATGCGCCGGTAATCGCGAAAACTGGGAAGGGTCCACGTCTTGTGAAACAAGCCGATGCCGTTCCATTTTGGAAACGGATCGATTGGGAGAAGCAATTCGCACCGAAACGTATTGCGGTGTATGGCGGATGCGCGATGGCAATCCTCATGGTGCTGGGAATCTCGCTGGCACGCCGTCCGGCGGCCAGCAACCTTCCGGTGCAGACGACGCATTCACTCCAGCCAGGCGGCGTGACGCTGACGACCCACCCGGTATCTTCTACCCCAAGCCGGCCTGCTGTGGCGCAAAAGAAAACAACCTTGCCCTCACATAAGGTTGTCAGCAGATCCAGCCGTGCAGAAGACGGCCCGGAAGTCGTCACGCATTACTACAACGGCAAGCCGAAACCGTCGCCGGTACATCAATCGACAGTTGCCGGTGTACGGCATTACTCGGATATGTAGAGGAAACAGCTGGCTATGATTAGCAGTAAATCCGTCTAGCAGTAAATCCGTCGGAGGAGCCTTCTCGACTTGTTCTGGTTAGAAATTTGTATCCTGAGCCGCCACCGGCGCGCGAAGGATCTCTGATAATGCGCCGGTGACTATGCGGTTGAAGCATCTTCAACCACTAATTGAGTTTTGGTGGAAGATTCTCAAACAGCATTTAAGAAAAACAACATTGTATGAGGTCCTTCCTCCTCCCTCCCGCGCTGCGCTCCGTCGCTCGTCGTCAGGATGACAGGCTAAAGGTTGACAGGGGAGTTTTGGGCATCTTCCCCATTTTCCTCTACCTCGGTTCGTTGAGACGTTACGACGCGGTGCGACCCAGCTTCACCAGATTCTCTTGCATTAATCCGCTCAGGTCCTTCTTCTCCAGGCCGTGCTCGCGCTTGTTGAATTCATCCACCTTGCTCGAGTAGTTCATCGAACAAAACTTCGGGCCGCACATGGAGCAGAAGCCGGCTTCTTTGTAGTAGTCGTCGGGCAGTGTCTCGTCGTGCATGGCGCGTGCCGTTTCGGGATCGAGTGAGAGCTCGAACTGCTTGTTCCAGTCGAAGGTGTAGCGGGCATAGCTGATGGCGTCGTCGCGATCGCGTGCTCCGGGACGATGCCGGGCAACGTCCGCCGCGTGCGCTGCGATCTTGTACGCAATAATCCCCTCTTTCACGTCTTTTTCGTTGGGGAGCCCGAGGTGCTCTTTGGGAGTGACGTAGCAAAGCATGGACGCGCCGTGCCAGCCGATCATGGCCGCGCCGATTGCGCTGGTGATGTGGTCATATCCGGGGGCGATATCTGTCACCAGCGGTCCCAGTGTGTAGAAGGGAGCGCCGGAGCAGAGTTCCACTTCCTTATCGACTTGCTCCTTGATCTTGTCCAAGGGAACGTGGCCGGGGCCTTCGATCATTACCTGCACATCGCGTTCCCAGGCTTTCTGGGTGAGCTCCCCGAGGGTTGCGAGTTCAGCGAATTGGGCTTCGTCGCTGGCGTCGGCAATGCATCCTGGCCGGAGACCGTCGCCGAGCGAGTACGAGACGTCGTACTTTGCCATGATTTTCGTAATGTCGTCGAAGCGCTCATAGAGGAAGTTCTGTTTGTGATGGTGCGCCATCCATTGCGCCAGGATTGCTCCGCCCCGGCTTACGATGCCGGTGATCCGTTTTGAAACCAGCGGCAGATATTGGATGAGCACGCCGGCGTGTACGGTCATGTAATCCACTCCCTGCGCTGCCTGCTCTTCGATGACTTCAAGGTAGATCTCAGGCGTGAGGTCTTCGATGCGCTTCACGCGCGTAATCGCTTCGTAGATCGGTACGGTGCCGATGGGCACGGGCGAATGGCGGAGGATCGCCTCGCGGATTTCGGGAATGTCACCTCCGGTGCTCAGATCCATTACTGTGTCGGCGCCGAAGTGGACGGCGGTGTGCAGCTTCTTGAGCTCTTCGTCGATGTTGGACGTCACCGCGGAATTGCCGATGTTGGCGTTGATCTTGCAGAGAGACGCCACGCCAATGGCCATGGGTTCCAATTCGGGATGATTGACGTTGGCCGGAATGATCATGCGTCCGGCAGCCACTTCGTCGCGCACCAGCTCTGGCTGAAGCTTCTCTTTTCGCGCGATGTACTCCATCTCATCGGTGATCACACCCTGGCGGGCGTAGTGCATCTGCGAGAAGTTCTGGTCGCCGCTTTGCGCAGCGCGCTGGCGGCGTTGGCGAATCCATTCGGCGCGCGGTTTTGGAACTTCGTAGCCATTGCCAGTTTGAACTGCGCTTCCATTTGTCGTAATTGCACTCATCATCGCCTCTCTACCGGACAGAAAATTATACGCAGTGACCATCTGCCCCTTGGTCCGGGCAAGTCGAATGAGCGGGTTGTGTCAGCGCTAAAATGTGCTCTCATCATGCTATAATCGAGACAGCGCGCCGGGCGAATAACATCCTGAGAAACCAATAAGTTACGCCGACTCTGGCGGCATCGGTTCAGCCGCGGAAAACGCCCGATCTGCGCCCGGACTTTGAGCTTCATAGCCTGCCGAGCTACGAAGCGTCGCAGCTTACGAGGAGCCAGCAGCCAGCAGCTTTCACTGAATGCCTGAAGATCAGAATCCCCAACTTCCTTTGACTCCTCCCGGCGGCGATCCGCCGCAGGGACCTGGCGCAGCCAACATCCAGCCCATCAACGTGGAAGAGGAGATGCGCCGGTCGTATCTCGACTACTCCATGTCGGTGATTATCGGGCGCGCGCTGCCCGACGTCCGCGATGGCCTCAAGCCCGTGCATCGCCGCGTGCTGTACACCATGAACGAGATGGGGCTGCAGTTCAACAAGAAGTTCACCAAGTGCGCGAAGGTCGTGGGACAGGCGATGGGTCTGTATCACCCGCACGGCGATAGCGCGATCTACGACACGCTGGTTCGTCTGGCACAGGATTTTTCGCTGCGTTATCCGCTGGTCGATGGACAAGGAAATTTCGGTTCTGTGGATGGCGATCCTCCGGCGGCGATGCGTTACACCGAGTGCCGCCTGCAGCGGATTGCGGGCGAGATGCTCGCCGACATCGACAAGGACACGGTCGACTTTGTTCCGAACTATGACGAATCGACCACTGAGCCGACGGTTCTGCCGACACGCATTCCCAATCTGCTCATCAACGGCTCAAATGGAATCGCCGTCGGCATGGCGACCAACATTCCGCCGCACAACCTGACGGAGATCGTCGATGCCAGCATTGCGCTGGTGCAGAACCCGCAGACGTCGCTCAAAGACATTCTCAAGATCGTCAAAGGTCCGGACTTTCCTACAGGCGGCTTCATCTACGGTCGCGGCGGGATCGAGCAGGCCTACACAAACGGCCGTGGACGCTTCATGGTCCGCGCCAAAGCGGCCATCGAGACTCTGACCCAAGGCCGTCAGGCGATCATCGTCACTGAGATTCCTTACCAGGTAAACAAGAGCTCGCTCATCAAGCGCATCGCCGACTTAGTGAACGACAAAGTCATCGACGACATCTCCGATGTGCGCGACGAGTCCGATCGCGAAGGCATGCGCATCGTTGTGGAGGTGAAGCGCGGCGAAGAGCCCCAGCTGATCCTGAACCATCTCTACAAGCTCACGCAGATGCAGGAGTCCTTCGGC
>JAFAUE010000374.1 GCA_019243475.1 Acidobacteriota bacterium
ATCGGCGACCGCAAAACCAACGAGATCGCGTACCTCGAGCTGGGGCTGAAACACACTCCGCTTTGGCGCAGCAAAGATGGATATTTCGTCAGCTCGAACTTCGCACAAGATCCTGCGGTTCTCAAAGAGGAAACTGACTTTGATTCCAAAGACCGAACGACTTCGCCCAACGCGCGGCACGTCCGCTGGGAAGAGTTGATGAAGCAGAACAAAGGACGGATCGACATAGAGATGGCGGAGCAGTTCCTCAGCGACCATTTCGACAGCGTGGACAAAGCCAGCCACGCGAACGAACGCACTCTGTGCGGCCACACCGACGTCTCGCCGCGGGGCATCGCGGTATGGGGACGCGGGCCATACGATCCAGAAGGGGCGGTGCAGGGCAAAGCCACAGACAGCGCCATGACAGAACGAATGGAGCTGGTCGCACGCGCGGGGCATCCCTGCGGAGAGGACTTCCGCGCCGCGGATTTCCTGGCAAAACACCCTGAATACGCCTGGCAGACTCCGCTGCTGCGCGACATGAAAGCCGGTCCATGGACAACATTCAAAAGCAGCGACCGCGAAGGCACGCAGAGCGCCGGCGCGCCGCGCAGGATAAACTGAAGTCTGGCTCTGAATAGCGTGGAGGATCGGAATGGGGTACGAATGCACCGCTTTGCAGGACTTCAGAAACTATCCCGGGATCAGCGAATCATGGGAGCTGGTGAAGACCGGCGTGGTGGTCATCCGCGAACAGCTATACCGGCTGGAGCTCTGGCACTCGTTTTCCAATCCTGACATCGCGTTTTACGTTTCGGTGTACGTGCAGCAGGACGGTGTTTGGAAGAAGATGTCTGAACCCATTTTTCCCATAGGCCTCGATGCCAACCAGACCATGAGCTCGGCGATGGCGTTTTTATCCGAGAAGCTAGCTGCCTGACCGCTCGCGCTTGGAGGCAGCACCAGGCGGTCAATGGACTGTGGTCATGGGCGGGATAAGCTGTTAACTTTGGTATGCTGAGGCATCATGCGGGTGCTGTTTTCCATCGTCCTGATGAGCCTCGCGGTGCTGGCAGGCAGTGCTGCCGCAGTGCTGCTTTTGGTCCGACGGCATCGTATGCGCGTTTCAGACGAGGCTTTGCGCCGGGAGCTGGAACAGATTGAACAGGAAGAGCCAAGCTTACCAAGATAGAGTCTGAGGCGAACTCATGTCGCAAGCGTTAGCGCAAAAACACAGCGAAAAATTTGGCAGCCTTCCGATGGATGCCGGGCTAGTCGTAGCAGGAAGCCTGCTCATGGCGGTCTGCGCCCATGTTTCCATACCGCTGTGGTTCACGCCCGTGCCGATCACGCTGCAGACATTCGGCGTCGCGGTCCTCGCACTCAGCTTGGGCGGCTGGCGTTCGGCGGCAGCGCTGAGCCTCTACCTGATCGAGGGCGCGGCCGGGCTGCCCGTATTCAGCCCACACGGTGTGGGAGGCATTGCACAGTTAGTAGGCCCGACGGGCGGCTATTTAATGGCTTATCCGCTTGCCACTCTTATTGGCGGGATGCTGGCAGAGCGGTCTACTCCGCAGTCCAAGCTGGTTCGGTTTACCTTGGCGGCACTGAGCTGCGACGCAATCATTCTTTTCTGCGGCGCCACCTGGCTCCTGCTTACGGCCCATCGTCCTGTTGCGACTATCTTTATGCTCGCCGTCCTGCCGTTCTTGCCGGGCGAGATACTGAAATCATCTGCGGCAGTCGTGGTCACCTTGGGAAAAGAGCGACTGTTCAGGACGTCGTAAACTCCTCTTCAGCCTGAGTTTTTCAGAACGGCCGCGGATTCTTCTGCTCGCCCTCGATCTCGGCGCGACGCCAAAACTTCCTCGCTCTATTCCTTGCCGTTGCATTTCGGACATTCATCAGGCATATATCTTGGGCCTCCGGTTCTAGAACTGGGGCGCTAGTCACCCGTGATCACTTATTGCCGGGTGCCGCTTACGCAATCCTGGAAGCAGTTTTGTCCCGCAGAATGGAACTGTGTCTTTTCGGAACTCTTGCATCCAGAGTAGGATATTGCAGGCGTTTGCAATCGGTCATCGTTGAGGTGCCTGCGATGTCTCGCTCTTTCCTTCAATGCTTACTCAGGTTACTGCTCGTCTTATCACTCATCGGAGCAGCCTTTGCGCAGGAACGTGAACCGCTGCAATGGTCTGCGGTTCCCTACGATGCGAACGAACCGGTCACCGGCGGTGTGAAGGCACTCACGAATCCAAAGGAGCGTTCAGCGGCACTCGAGCTTCTCGATCGCGCCCGGCAGAATTACACCCTGTATGGTCCGCACCAGCCGGCCTTCAATTTGAAGGTGAGTTTCACTTCGTATGGGACGTCCCAGTACGAGGGCCAAGGCACGATGGAAGAGACCTGGGTTGGCCGTGCGGATCGATGGTCGGCAAGAATTGGATCGGCACAAGTTCTGCGAGTTATCTATGGCGGCCAATTCTTCAGCGATAACCCCAGCGGCTCGATTCCGATGCGCGTGCAAATGGTGCGTGACGCGCTTCTATGGCCGGTCGTCAATCCCTGGCCCAGGGTCATGCTTCGCGCCACGGCGGTCACCATCGAAGGTAAAGCTGCGATGTGCGTCCTCACCTCGGGCTCGATGAGTACTGCCGACGAACCGCGCCATTGGGTTGAGAAAGAGTACTGCGTAGATCCCGAAACGGGAAACATGCTGGTCACCTCCGAGGCTCCCGGGCACTTCGTCTTTTATGACTACACGTCCTCGACCGAGTTTCAAGGACACGTGGTGGCCAACGACATTTCTATCTATGCAGCCGGGGCACGGGTGATGAAAATCCACGTCGATGCGTTAACCGATGCAAGCGACGTGACGCCTGAATCGCTGCGGCCTACACCGGAGATGATCGCAAAGGGCCCAAGCTTCGGGCTGAGTTCTCCGGCAAAGTTCCCCATCCGCCTTCCTGCAGTTCCGGGAACTATTCCCACCACCATCCAGCCTGTCTTCGTGCATGCAACGGTCGATCGCGATGGCCATGTAATCGAAGCGGAGACATTACAGAATTCCAACTCGGAACTTGCGGCACGAGCTCTGGAGACGGTGAAGAACTATCGACGCGGCACAAGCGCAACTCAGAGAGAGGAGTTCGTGAATGTGCAGTTCTTGACCGGAAACAAACAGGTAGCTGCAGTGCAGTAGACGTATCACTAAAACATAAGGCGCGGCCGAAGCTGCGCCTTTGTTTTCTGAACAAACGCGTTTTTACTCGGATTTCTCGCCTTCGCCGGCCGCGGGTCCACCGCTGGCTTCGAGGTTGGCCTGCTGTTCCTGCATGGCCTTTTCCATCTCCTCGCGGCGCTTCGCCCGCAGTTCCGCGCGCTTCTCACGACGTTCGTCGAGAATCTTCTCAGAACCGATGAGTTCGATGAAAGCCTTCTCCCCACCGTCACCCTTGCGGAAGCCAGTGCGAATGATGCGCAGATAGCCGCCGTTGCGATCGCCATAGCGCGG
>JAFAUE010000314.1 GCA_019243475.1 Acidobacteriota bacterium
TATCGACATCCTGATAGCGGGCGAAACTGCCGAGCCGTTTGAGGTCGTCGGCGCTAAGTACTTTTCCCCGCTGCAGCGGCTTTTCCGGATACGGGAACGGATCGGACATCCAGTTGTTCATTCCCAAATCGAGATCGGACAAAACGAAGATGGGAGTCTGCAGTTGCTCGGCAAGATCGAATGCCTGCATCGCCATGGTGAAGCATTCGGTGACGCTGCCGGGAAACAGCATTACGTTCTTGGTGTCGCCATGGCCCAGGAACGCCGTCGAGAGAACGTCGCCTTGTGAGGTACGAGTCGGCAGACCGGTAGAAGGTCCGACGCGCTGGATGTCGAAGATCACTGCCGGAATCTCGGCGTAGTAACCCATGCCTGTGAATTCCGTCATCAGCGAAATGCCGGGGCCTGACGTTGACGTCATGGAGCGCGCGCCGGCCCAGCCGGCCCCCAGCACCATGCCAATGGCGGCGAGTTCGTCTTCCGCTTGCACGATGGCGAAGGTCGCTTTGCCGTCAGGACCAATTCGGTACTTCTTCATGTAATCAATGAGCTGTTCGCACACCGACGACGACGGCGTAATCGGATACCAGGTGACCACCGTGACGCCGGCAAACATTGCACCGAGGGCCGCGGCCGCATTGCCGTCGATGATCACTTTGCCTGCATTCTCATTCATGGGCTCGACGTACAGCGAGTCCGTTTTCGTGAGCGAAGCGGCAGCATAGTCGAAACCGGCGCGCGCGGCGTTCATGTTCAGATCGGCAGCCTTCACTTTCTTGGCGAACTGCTTGCGCAGTGCAGCCTCCACCGCCTTCATGTCGATGCCGAGCAGCCATGCAACGACCCCGACATAAATCATGTTCTTGACCAGCTTGCGCAGCTTGGCGTCGGGACAAACGGTCGCCACAATCTTGTCGTAGGGGACGGAATAGAAGGTGAGGTCAGAGCGCAGCGCGCTCAACTTAAGCGGCTCGTCATAGACGACGGCAGCGCCTCGCGCCAGGGAGATTACATCTTCCTTGGCAGTTTCCGGGTTCATCGCCACCAGCATGTCGATTTCTTTCTTGCGCGCGATGTAGCCCTTCCGGCTGCAACGGATGGTGTACCACGTGGGCAAGCCGGCGATGTTCGAGGGAAACAGGTTCTTGCCGGAAACGGGAATGCCCATGCGAAACAGGCTGCGCAGCAAAACGGTATTGGCCGATTGCGAGCCCGAGCCGTTGACCGTCGCGACCTGAATGCTGAAATCGTTGACAATGCGTTGCGGTTCGGAACCGGATGCCAGGTCCTGAACCGCTATATCACCTGAAGCCATGATGGTCCTTCGGACCCTAAGCAGAGTCCGCAGCGAGTGAAGTAGTGATTGAAATTATATGACGCGAAGCGAGCTGCCGGGCAGAGACTTGCAGTTGCGACCGCTATTATCACCGGCTTTCCACAACTCCGGCGGGCAAAGTCATTTTTTTCGGGCACTTTTATATGCGATTGATAGCCAATCGATAAGCCATCCGTAATCGTCAGGCTTAACGTCCTTCACCGTGTACCATTGGGCTCCCGTCGGCTTCCTCGGCGGGACAATTCTCGCTTCCGCGGAGATTCTTCTCTTCACCGCCGCCGTCGTGTTCGGAAACTTCAGCCAAACCTCATCGCCGCTGCGTAAGCTCCGCGTCTTAGGCAGCAAAGCGAAAATGCTTTTGCCGCGGTAAATTGCTTTCATACCGAACATCGGCTTGATTTGGACCGTGGGCCAGTCCGACACTTCCGCCTCAACGCTCGCTATCAGCGATTGGAGTTCCTCGGAGGCGGGCACGAATACGGAGCGCAAATGATCGGAAAGTTGCTGCGCATGTGCAGATCGCATGAGGACACTTTCCTAATTGCGCACGTCGGCCATCTGGCGTTCGACCTCGGCGCGCTGCTCGCCAGTGAGCGGCAGAAAAGGCAAACGCGGCGGACCGCCGTAGTAGCCGTTCAGGTCCATGGCGTATTTCAATCCGGGAATACCCATCTGCGA
>JAFAUE010000435.1 GCA_019243475.1 Acidobacteriota bacterium
ATGCCGGAACCGGTGACGAGCGCCGCCTCCGCTCCTTCCAGGTCAGCCAGAACGCTCTCAACCTGCTGTAGCGTGGGATTTCCATAGCGCGTGTAGAACTCTGCATGGCGCGGCTCTCCGGCGCGTTGAGCAAAGTCTTCGGCTGAAGTTCCGCGGAAGGTCGCGGTCTGGTAAATCGGCGCAACCACCGCCGAGGTGGAATTTAGCGGTCGGTCGGTGTGGATGAGGCGAGTATCGATGGAGGCGTGCTTGATGTGGTCTTTCATGTGGCTCGGCTTGTTCCCCGAAAGAATAAAGCAGGCGGGTTGCAGTGCGCCTGCGTGAAAAAACTGCGCGGCGGATCGGCCGACATGCTACGAGCTCACCTGAGTGGAAGGGATGAACGTTCAGCCGCGCCTGTGCAGGACCCAATAGTCAAGCACTATTTCGTCGGCTTTTTTGCCTCTTGCGCCTCGAATGCGACCATTTCCTTCAGCACTTCGTAAGGCGTATCCAGAACATTAGCTATCTTGCGTCCGGCGATGAAGAGCGTCGGCGTACCGCTTACATCCAGTGATTTGCCGAGCTCAGTTTGCTGCATGACTCGCGCCTTAGTCTCCGCGGAATCAGCACAGGTGGCCATAGCGGGCCCGTCGGCACCAGCGTCCTGCGCGATCGACTTCAGTTTGTCGTTGGCGTTCTGATCAGTGATCTGCTCCTGCTGATCGAATACCTCCTGCGCGAACTTCCAAAATTGGTCGGGATTGCTGCGCCCTATGCAGTCGCCGTAGTTGGCTGCGCGGTCAGCCCAGTTGTGAATCGAAGAAAGCGGAAAATTCTCGAAGACTAGTTTTGCGTCGGGTGATTCGGAAATGAGTTTGTCCAAAATGGGAAATGCCCGCTTGCAATGAGGACATTGGAAATCGCTGAATTCTACGATCGTGACGCCGCCATTCGGATTCCCGCGAATCGGTCCCTTGGCTTGCTCGGCAAGTTTGCGGCGTACAGGCGCGAACGGGTCCGCGCCGAAGGGAATGATTTGGCCAATGAATGCGTGTTGCAGATCGCCGGCTACATAAAACGGTGTTCGCTGCTGATTCGGCGGATCGCCAAATACGACAACCACCTCGGTCACGCCCGGAACTTCCGACGCCTTTACGCTCTCTACCTTCCACTTGACGTTGGCGTCATATCCGAACATGTGGTGCATGAAACTGTTGATCTCTTCGGTGCTGGGTTCGCGCACGTTGATCGTTGCCGAATTGTGAGTGCTCGACCGAGGCTCCGTTTTGGCGCTTTTAGCGGGACTGGCTTGCGAGGCTGCAAAAGATGACACAAGAATTGAGAAGAAAAACAGTCTGGGCAGTGTTTTCAAAAAGTCACCTTCACGAGTCAAAGCGATGCATTGATTTTGCAATCGCCGTCTACACCTTAGAAGCTTAGCAGTTGGAAAGTCCGAAGCTGGCTTTAACATTCGGCTTCATACTCTGCCGCAATGGGAAAGCGCCGTCCGATCCCAAACGCCTTCTGGCTGATCTTCAAGATGGGTGCAGCCTGCTGCCGCTTGTATTCACTGCGCTCGATCATGCGGATCACGGAGGCCACAACCTTGGGATCGTATCGTCGCTCGTGGGCAATCTCTTCAGCGGTTTTGTACTTCTGAACGTAGTCTTCAAGGATGCAGTCGATCACGTCGTAGGGAGGAAGCGTGTCTTGGTCGGTCTGATTGGGACGAAGTTCCGCCGAGGGAACCTTCTCAATGGTGGTACGCGGAATTACTGCTGAAAGTCGGTTTCGGTACTCGCTGAGTCGATAGACCATGGTTTTAGGAACATCCGCGATCACCGCTAGAGCGCCGCACATATCACCGTAGAGGGTGCAATATCCAACGGCCATCTCCGATTTGTTGCCGGTGGTGAGCACCAGCGCACTGAATTTGTTGGCAAAGGCCATCAGGGCCGCCCCGCGTAGTCGCGACTGCAGGTTCTCCTCAGTGAAGTCCTCTGGACGGCCCGCAAAGAGAGGATCGAGGGCCTTACGAAACTTTTCGAACGTTTCCGTAATTGGCACGACTTCGTACCGGATGCCGAGATTGCCGGCAAGCTCGCGCGCGTCGTCTTTGCTCCCCTGTGACGAATATGGACCGGGCATAGAAATGCCGGTGACATTGTCTTTGCCAAGAGCATCAACCGCGATGGCAGCCGTGAGCGCACTGTCAATTCCTCCGCTCAGTCCTACGACCGCCTTCTGAAAGCCGCATTTGCGCACGTAATCGCGGGTTCCAAGAACCAGGGCCGCGTATGCGCTGCCTTCGACGCCTTCAACTTGCTCATGCAGGCTGCCGGTTAACGATTCGGTGTCGAAGAAAATCAGGTCTTCATCGAACGACTTAGCCTGCGCGAGCACGCGGCCATCAGCGCCGATCACCATGCTGGACCCGTCGAACACCAGACTGTCGTTGCCGCCAACTTGGTTGCAAAACACCACCGGGACTTTGAAGTCTGCTGCGATCGCCTGCAGCATCTTTTTGCGTAATTCCCGCTTGTGGACCTCGAACGGCGAAGCGGAGATGTTCAAAACGAGATTTCCACCCGCTCTCACCAGTTCTTCCACCGGATCGACGTTGTAGAGACGCTTATGCCAAAAATGCTTGTCGTTCCACGCATCTTCGCAAATGGTGAGAGCAATGCGGGAGCCGTCGAGGGAAAAAACCTCCTGTTTGCGAGCCGGAGAAAAGTAGCGGTCTTCGTCGAAGACGTCATAGGTCGGCAGCAACATCTTCGATTGCAAGAACTGAACGCGTCCGTCGCGCACAACGGCGGCTGAGTTCATGACGGATTTTCCGGTTTCGCTCTGCGTCGGAGTCACGAGACCGCAGACGGCGGAGATACCTCGGGCCTCTTTCGCAATTCGCTGCAGTGTCTCGCCGTTGCCCGTGACGAATGAAGGTTTTTCCACCAGGTCGCGCGGAGGATACCCGCAAATCGCCAATTCGGGAAAAAGAATCAAATCGGCGTTTTGCTGTTTCGCCCGGGCAATGTAGTCGATGATCTTTTCGGCATTGCCGCAGAAATCCCCGATCGTGGGATTGATCTGGCCAAGGGCGATTTTCATTGACTTAAGTGTAAGACGCGGCCTGTTCGAATGTCACTGGCCGCCTCTCTGCGAGACGTTGGTCAAACGCGTCTGGTGGGATTGAAGCTGAAACGGCGTAGAGAGACTTACACCCAGTACGTGCGGTCAAGCGTCCTGTACTGGATGCCCTCGGCGATGTGTTTGGATTGAATATCCGCGCTGCCGTCGAGATCCGCGATGGTCCGCGCGAGTTTCAGTATGCGGTCATGAGCGCGGGCGCTCAGGCCTTGCTGCTGCATGGCGCGTTCGAGCAAGCGCTCGCAGTCGCTGGATAGCTCGCAGTACGTCCGGATCTGGCGCGGGCCCATCTGCGCGTTGCAGTAAATGCGCTCGCCGGCTGCGGCAAAGCGGTTGAGCTGCACCTCGCGCGCGCGAAGCACGCGTTCGCGGATGGTCAGCGAGCTTTCTGGCGCTGTGTTGCTGCGCAGTTCTTTGTAATTCACAGCCGGCACGTCGATGTGAATGTCGATCCGGTCCATCAGCGGGCCGCTGATCTGGGCGGCGTACTTACCGCAGACAGCGGGCGAGGAGACGCACTTCTGCTCCGGCAGCCCCTTGAAACCGCAGGGACACGGGTTCATCGCGCCGACCAGGATGCACTCGGCGGGAAACGTCATCGTCGATGAGACGCGAGAGACGGTGACGACCCCGTCCTCCAAGGGCTGCCGCAGCGCCTCCAGCACCTGGCGGTCGAACTCGGGCATCTCGTCGAGGAAGAGCACGCCGTGATGGGCCATGCTGAT
>JAFAUE010000456.1 GCA_019243475.1 Acidobacteriota bacterium
GGAGATTACCGAATTGCCGGATTCGCCGGGGAGGGGAGTGTTCTTCAAGTGTCCGGGACCGAGTCGAAGCGCCTTGTGATTCGTGCCTTCGACGACAATCAGATCCAGGTTTATTTTGGGAATGGAGACGCGGGTCAACCCATCGTCTTTACTCGCCATCGCGGGAGCAGGAGAGGAAACCACGGCGACGTGTTGCTGCGCCTGCCAACGTTGCTGGAGCGCCTGCTGCTCTGTATGCATGGTCCAGTACTCATGGCCAACATAGCCGAGCAGGCCGAGTCCCACGATCATCAGGAGGAGTGAAAGCTTCTGGCGTGCGATCAACTGCTTTAGGCGTTCGTTTCGCGGTAGTCCGCGAACTTGCGCGGTCAGGCGGTGCAGTCGATCTTTGTCGAAATGGATCATCTCGTCTTCAGAGGCAAACACTCATCTCCGAAGAACTTTGGATGCGGGAATCCAGAGTACCGCGTTAGCTCGCTACTTGTGAGCAGGTCGCGTTCGCAGGGCGGAGATGACGCCGCCTACAAGGATGCCGAAACCAATCACTGAGAGCAGCGGAAGCGAGCCGTTCTCGCCGGGCAAGTCGGGGGGCGATGGCAGAGGCGGGAACAGAGCTGCAGTCGAACCAGGTCCGCTGTTTCCAGTCGTGGCAGGCGGATTTACAGTAACGAATTTCACTTCCGATCGGGTGTTGGCGATGGGAGTGCCATTGGCATCCACCATCTGGACGATGAGATCGTGCGAACCGGGAGTTAGTCCGTTGAACGTGTACGTGGTGTCTGTGGTCTGCACCGGATCGCGAGCGTCGAGCCGCAGCTCGTAGGTGGGCATTCCCGCAGCTGTAGGACCCAGCGGCTGATACTGGACACTGACAAACGTCTGCGGCAGTTTGTCGTCTGGTTTTGGAGAGACGATGCGCAAACCCGAAGCCTGGGCCTGAATTGCCTGTCTTGCCCACGCACGGTGATGCAGCACCAACGGCGCAGCAATGGCCAGAAGAAATATGAGGACGAGGACGCGAAACTTTTTCATTGCGAGTCTTACGTTATTACCCGGTTACTGTTTATGAGAACCTAAATACCACGTTTTGGTGGCATGGCGACTGTATTTGCCCAATTCCAGTATTGCTGGCCTGACGCCGGCAAAGCTCCGGAAATCATGTATTTACTAATCTAGTAACACGAAAACCTTAGTCGCCACGAACCACGCCGTACCTAGTTGCTTATGCAATTTCATAACCTAAGTTCCTGAAACCATCGGGTGATCGGGTCATCGGAACATCGGGTCATCTGAGGACGGGGCTATCTTCTTTGAACGGACCAACCGGTAATCAAGGACTCTCCACAAAAGCCCAACATGTTCTGAGCCTTGTAGCCAAATGACCCGATGACCCGATGACCCGATCATCCGATGGCCGATAACCCGATTCTTTATTTCGTGACTTTTGTAGGAAGCGTCGCGTCTTGCGCGGCCGCCAACTTGGTGAGGTCCATCACCAGAGGCGCGTGGTCGTAGAAGTTGACTTGCGCCTGCAGGGAAGTTCTCTGGTCCCAAACGTCGCGGGTCACGGGAAAGCTGAAAACTGCCAACCCCTGCTGGTCTGCGCCCGCGGGAATGCTCGATTCCGATTGCAGCGGTTTTCCGCCCGCAATCGCAAGCTGCGGATAGGCCTGGAGGATCCGGTCGTAGTCGGACGCAGGCGCGGCATCATCGGAAAACTCGCCCTTCGCGGTAACCAGCTTGGCCTGCACGTTCTTCAGATACATCGGCTTCTGAATGGCGTTCTTCACATCGAGCTCGATGTTGACCATCACCATGTCGTGGGTTTCGACGTTCTGATCGACCGTGCCCATTTGTCCGGGCGCAATGGAACCCTTGGATTCAATGTGAAGCGGCAACGCGACTACGCGCACAGCCGTGCCGGTAGATGTTGGCGGTTTGCGCGAAGCAAGGAGGTACGTAGTGATGATCACCGCTAAAACAGCGGCGGCAATCACGACCGGCATGATCGGCGGCAGATTCCATTGCGCGCTGTCGAGCTCCTCGCTCATGGGCATATGTCCCGCATCGGGACGCTGGGTCTCAGGCTTGGCAACTGGGAGATTCGATGGGCTCGATGACATATGTCCTCCTTCGATGTGCTGCTCTGAACCTAAGATGCTGGTTTACGCCCTTATGTCGTTGCAACTCTCGCTTGACGCCGCATGGCCGCGACGAACTGCTCGGCCGGCAGGGTGTTCAGCACATCGTCCCGCGTGAGCCATGCACGTCGCGCCTGAAGCACTCCATAGCGCATTTTTTCAAGATGCGAGGTGTGGTGCGAATCGGTATTGATCACGATCTTCACCCCCCGTTCCCTTGCCATCTTCAGGTGGCGGTCGCAAAGATCCAAGCGGTCAGGATAAGCGTTCAACTCCATGGCAACGTCGTTATCTGCCGCAGCGCGGAGAACCGCGTCCAGATCGAAGTCGTACCCTTCGCGCCGCAGCAGAATGCGGCCCGTGGGATGTCCCAGGATAGAGATGTGGCCAGAGTTGATTGCCCGGAGCAGTCGGTCGGTCATCTGCTGCGGCTCCTGTTGAAAGTGCGAATGGACGCTGGCGATTACCAGGTCCATTTCCTCCAGCACCGAACCGGAGAGGTCGAGCTCGCCGTCAGCCAGAATATCCACTTCAATCCCAGCCAGCACGTGAATCCCTTCGGTCCGGGCATCGACTCCGCGAATCTTCTCTATATGCGCCCGCGCACGTGCGTCGTCCAAGCCATTGGCAAAAGCCAGATTTTTAGAATGATCGGTGATTGCCATGTACTCGTAGCCGCGTTGCCGAGCAGCCTCGATCATCTCTTCGATCGTGCAGCGCCCATCGGTCTCGACCGTATGCATGTGGACATCGCCGCGGATGTCGGCCAACTCTAAAAGGCGCGGTAGGCGATGTTGCTCCGCAGCCTCGATTTCCCCCTGGTTCTCGCGCAGTTCGGGAGGGATGTAGTCGAGCTTCAACGCGGAATAGATTTCCTCCTCGGTTGCACCTGCGACTCGCGAGCCGTCTTCAAGACGGGCCAGCGCATACTCGCTCAGCGTGTATCCCATCTTCAGAGCACGCTGACGAACAGAGACGTTATGGGTCTTCGAGCCGGTGAAGTACTGCAGAGCTGCGCCGAAGGACTCCGGCTTGAGGGTGCGAACATCCACTTGGATCCCGCTGCGCAGGCGGAAGCTGACTTTGTTGCCGCCTTTGGCTAGAACCTCGGAGATTCCAGGAAACTGCACGATTTTGTCGAGCAGCGGATCGAGTCGCTCGTCGGCACAGCATGGACCGGTGACCAGGATGTCAAGATCGCCGACGGTGTCGCGGCCGCGGCGTAGCGAGCCGGCTGCAGTGATCTTCTCTATTCCCGGCATCTCCGCAAGAAATTCTTTGATCTTGTCGGCGACGCGTTCGGCGGTATCGAGCAGAAAACGGCCGGAAATGCGGCGGTACTCTTCGATGCCTTTGAGGATCTTCTGTTCGTGCTTTTCTCCCATTCTGGGAAGCTCGCGAATCTTGCCCTCGCGCGCCAGCTTTTCCACGCCGTCGATATCGCAGACTTGGTAAGCGTCCCAGATGAGCGCAATCGTCTTCGGTCCGAGCCTCTGGATTTTCAGCAAATCGAGCATCGATGGGCGATATTTTGCGAGCAGCTCGGCGTGGAGACTGAAATTGCCATCCTTCAAAAGCTGCTGGATGTTTGCCGCCATGCTTTTGCCGATGCCAGGAATCTCTAAAAGTTTCTTTGTGTCGTCGGCGATGTCCGCCAGCCGCTGCGTGTGCCCTTCCACCGCCTCGGCCGCGCGTCTGTATGAGCGAATGCGGAAAGGATCGTCCCCGCGAATCTCCATGAGATCGGCAGTCTCGTAGAACACGGAAGCAATTTGGCGGTTCTCCATGTGCACGCTCATTCTAATTTCTTACAGGCAACGGCAAAAGCAGATCACAAGAAACAAGGTGAACACGAAGGTCACAGAGGCAAAGAAGAGGTCAGGATGGGGATTTTTCGTTTGCTTGGCTGGCCTCCAACGTCGTCGGATGTCCTCGCATCGCACTTCTGCTGGATCTCGGCAACAAACAAAAAACCCAGCCAAGTCGGCTGGGTTCTTACTTAAGAATTTGAGCTCACTAGGACAGTTTGATTACGCTGTCAGCCTGCGGACCTTTCTGGCCCTGCACGATCTCGAACTCGACCTGATCGCCCTCTTGAAGGCTCTTGTAGCCCTCAGATTTTACGGCGCTGTAATGGACGAAGACATCGGGACCGTTCTCCTGGCCGATGAATCCGAACCCTTTGGCGTTGTTAAACCACTTCACTGTGCCTTTAATGCGAGTCACTTGCATACCTTCCCTGATTTCCTTTATTAGGCCCTTTGGACCCGAGCTTCCAGAAACTTCCCTTGGGGACTGAGCAAGGAGATTTACTGCAACGCCTGCTGGGTGAGAGGGGAACGGCGTACCGCGGTAAGTCTTGGGTCCTAGTGAGGTTTACTGGTTGGTAATAATTATATCGTGTACCAAAGAGGTATTGTCAAAAGCAGTACTACGCCTGATAGTGCCCTTCTTAACGCGGAAGAGTCAGATTAAGTAATTCACCTAAAACGCTGAATCCAGCCAGAATAACGATGCCAATGTCTTGGCATCTTGAATGGAGCCGTCTTGTGCCATTCGCAGCGCTTCGGGAAACGGGAAGAACCTGGTTTTAATTCGCTCATCGTCTTCCGGTTGAGCTTTTCCAGGGGTGAGGCCGGTCGCCAGGAAGACCTCCATCGTCTCGTCCAGGATTCCGGGGCTGACGTAAAAGTGGAGAGCTTTACGCCAGACTTTAGCTGTGAGGCCAGTCTCTTCCAGC
>JAFAUE010000405.1 GCA_019243475.1 Acidobacteriota bacterium
CTCCTCGCTGGAATGCGCTGAAAGCTAAGAGCGCTATGACGCAGCGGCTGCTCTGGGCTTCCACCAGCACGAAAAATCCGAGCTATCGCGATGTTGTCTACGTCGAAGAACTCATTGGACCAGACACCGTAGACACGATTCCCCCCGCAACTTTTGACGGTTTCCGTGACCATGGCGTCCCCAAAGAAAGTCTGGAGTCAAAGGTTGATGTTGCGCGGCAAACCATGCAGAACCTCGCCAAGGCCAACGTGTCGATGAAGGATGCTACCGACAAGCTGCTTGCCGATGGCGTCTCGATCTTCGAAGAAGCTTTCGACAAGCTGCTCGGCGCCATTGAGAAGAACCGAAAGAAGAACCTCGCCCCGAAGATCGATCAGATGACCTGGAAGCTGCCCGCGGATCTGGAATCGAGAGTCAAGACAACGATTCTGGATTGGGAGCAAGGAAAAAAGATGCGCCGCCTTTGGGGCCGCGACTCGTCGCTGTGGACTAACTCCGACGAATCGAATTGGCTGGGCTGGCTGGCGATGACGGAAGACCAGCTTGCGCATATCGCTCACCTCACCGGAATCGCGGAAGACGTCCAGAAGACCGCTTTCACCCACGTGGCGTTACTTGGAATGGGCGGCTCCAGCCTCGCGCCCGAAGTCCTCAGCATGACCTATGGCCGTGCGAAAGGCTTCCCCGAGTTTCACATGCTGGACTCAACCGATCCGGCGCAGATCAAAGCCTTCGAGAGCAAACTTAATCTGAAGACGACGCTGTTCATCGTCTCCAGCAAATCGGGAAGCACGCTCGAGCCCAACATCTTCAAGCAGTACTTCTTCGAGCGCATGCGGCAGACGGTGGGCGAGGCCAAAGCGGGAGAGCACTTCGTTGCCATCACCGATCCCGGTTCCTCATTTGAGAAAGTCGCTCAACGCGATAAGTTCCGGCACATCTTCCATGGGCGGCCCGACATCGGCGGGCGCTATTCGGCGCTTTCCGATTTCGGACTCGTTCCCGGCGCGAGCATGGGCGTCGATATGAAAAAGTTCCTCAGCGCCACGGAAGAGATGGTGCATGCCTGTGCGGCGAGCGTTCCCATTGCAGAGAATCCCGGCGCGGTATTGGGCATCATCATGGGAGTTCATCACAATGCGGGCAAGGACAAAGTCACGCTCATCGCTTCGCCCGCCCTGCACGATCTCGGAGCATGGCTCGAGCAGCTTCTTGCCGAGTCCACCGGGAAAGAGGGTAAGGGGATTGTTCCCGTGGATCGCGAAGAAGTCGGTGCGCCGGAAGTGTACGGCAACGATCGGCTCTTCGTTTATATCCGGCTAAAGGATGAAGCTGATCCAAAACAGGAAAGCAAAGTAGAGGCGCTGGAAAAGGCAGGCCTATCGGTAGTCCGGATCACCGTGCTGGATAAGTACGATCTTGGCCAGGAGTTCTTCCGCTGGGAGATCGCTACGGCGGTTGCCGGATCGGTAATCGGTATCAACTGCTTCAATCAGCCGGACGTTGAGGCGAGCAAGGTGGCGACGCGCGAACTCACTCATCAATACGAGGAGACCGGATCGCTGCCGCCGGAGACCCCGATTCTTGAAGATCAGGGAATCAAGTTGTACGCCGACGAGAAGCATGCCGGCAAATTAACGATCGGGGCGGGCAAGGAGAAAACGCTCGCGGCTTACCTGCGTGCTCATCTCAATACCATCGGCGCCGGCGATTATGCCGCGCTGCTCGCTTACATCCAGATGAATGATGCGCACGAGCAGGCGCTACAGTCCATTCGTCATACGATTCGCGATAAGAAGCGGTCAGCCACGTGCCTTGGTTTTGGGCCGCGCTTCCTGCACTCGACCGGTCAAGCGTACAAGGGTGGTCCCAATTCGGGAGTGTTCCTGCAGATCACCTGCGACGACGCTGCTGATCTGCCTGTGCCTGGACAGAAGTACACATTCGGCGTGGTTAAAGCAGCTCAGGCGCGAGGCGACTTCCAGGTACTCAGCAAGCGAAATCGCAGGGCGCTAAGAGTGCATTTGGGCAAGGATGTTGCCGCAGGTTTAGCGACGCTGGAGAAGGCTGTCAAACAAGTGCTGGGGTGACAATTCGCCCGCTGTCAGGAACGCGGGGTAGGTCTTCCTCGGGTCGCAGGAGTAGAGCCGGAAGAGCGGCTTCTACGTGTGGTTCCGGCCGACGCGCTGTTGCAAGTAGTTCTTAAGGAGCTCAACTTTATGCAGATGGGAATGGTTGGTCTTGGACGGATGGGCGGCAATATGGTTCGCCGCTTGATGCGCGGTGGTCACCAGATCGTGGTGTCGGATCTGAGCGCTGAAACCGTGAATGCGATTGCCAAGGAAGGCGCAGTCGGCAGCAGCTCGGTGGACGATCTCGTCAAGAAGCTCAACAAGCCGCGCGCGGTGTGGATCATGGTGCCGGCGGGTGATCCGACCGAGAAGACCGTCATGGCGCTCGCGGATAAGCTCGAAGCCGGCGACACCATCATCGATGGCGGCAATTCCAAATGGAAGGACGATATCCGCCGCGCGAAAATCCTCAAGTCGAAGGGCATTCACTACGTCGATGTGGGCACCAGCGGCGGGATATGGGGAATTGATCGCGGCTACTGCATGATGATCGGCGGGCCGGCAGAAGCGGTAAAGCGGCTTGACCCGATCTTCAAGACGCTGGCTCCGGGAATCGGCGACATTCCGCGCACTCCAGGATGGGAGAAGCGTCCCGGCAATACTGCGGAGCAAGGCTACATTCATGCCGGCCCATCAGGAGCAGGCCATTTCGTGAAGATGGTTCACAACGGCATCGAGTACGGCATCATGCAGGCTTATGCCGAAGGGTTTGACATCTTCAAGAATGCAAGCTCGAAGGAGATTCCCGAAGAGGAACGGTTCAACTTGAACCTTCCGGAGATCGCCGAGGTATGGCGTCGTGGGTCGGTCGTCGCCTCGTGGCTGCTCGATCTCTCATCAATGGCATTGATCGAAGATCCGGAACTCTCCCAGTACAGCGGCTTCGTACAGGATTCCGGCGAAGGACGCTGGACCATCGAAGCGGCCGTGGCAACAGCGGTGCCGGCGGACGTTTTAACTGCGGCACTTTACACGCGCTTCCGCTCGCGACAGGAGCACACGTTCGCGGAAAAGACGCTTTCCGCCATGCGCCAGAAGTTCGGCGGACACGTGGAGCCCAAGAAAGCCGCTGGAGGACACTGAAAGAATCGGGTCATCGGGCTATCGGGTTATCGGGTCATCTGCTGAGACCCCTGATAACCTGCATTGGTAGCGGTTATGCGTTAGCAATTGGCTTTCGTTAACCCGATAACCAGATGTCCCGATAACCCGATTCTTAGAAAGCCCTACGCTAACCAAGGATCCATTCATGGCTACCGCAACTTCGGTTCAATCCGACACTCCTCAAACCAAGACTACTGGCCCGTGCTGCATGATCATCTTCGGAGCAACCGGAGATCTCACCAAGCGCAAGCTGATCCCCTCCATCTACAACCTTCTAAAAGAAGGACTGCTTTCGCGCGAGTTTGCCATCGTCGGCATGGCCAAAGACGAACTGAGCAGCGAAAAGTTCCGTGAGCACGTGAAGTCCGCGCTTACCGAGTTCTGCCCCGGCGCAGATCCGGAACTGGTCGATTGGCTGGTGGTGCACTCTTATTACGTCTCCGGTGAGTTCGGGGACATTGCTGCCTACCAGCGCCTGCGCGAGCAGCTCAAGGAAGTCGACAAGGTCCATGGAACGCATGGCAACTACTTCTTCTATCTAGCCATTGCTCCACAATTCTTTGCTCCAGCTGTCGAGAAACTAGGCGAGTCGAACCTCTCAGAAGAAGAGAACGGATCCTGGCGTCGCGTGATCATTGAGAAGCCGTTCGGACGCGATCTTGAGTCGGCCAGGGAACTGAACAAAAAGATTAAAGACGTTCTGTTCGAGAGCCAGATCTTTCGCATCGACCATTATTTGGGAAAGGAAACCGTCCAGAACATTTTGGTGTTCCGCTTTGGGAACGGCATTTTCGAGCCGATCTGGAACCGCAACTTCATCGACCACGTGCAGATCACGGTCGGCGAAACCGTCGGCGTCGAAGGTCGCGGCGGCTATTACGACACGGCGGGCACGCTGCGCGACATGGTGCCAAACCACATCATGCAGCTCATCAGCCTCACCACCATGGAACCGCCAATTTCCTTCGATGCAGACGACGTGCGCGATGAGCAGTCGAAAGTCCTCCATGCCATCCACGCGATGAGTGGCGAGGAAGTGATCCATAATGCGGTGCGCGGACAGTATGGCCCCGGCACCACGGCCAAGGGCGAGCGGCTGCCCGGGTACCGGCAGGAACCGAGCGTCAATCCCCAGTCCCGAACGGAAACCTTCATTGCACTGAAGCTGTCGCTCGACAACTGGCGCTGGGCCGGAGTTCCGATTTACCTGCGGACGGGAAAGCGCATGGCGCGCCGCCACACGGAGATTGCCATCCAATTCAAGCGCGCTCCGTTTGTCCTGTTTCGGGACACCGACATTCAGAACCTGCCGAGCAACCAGCTCATCATCAACGTCCAGCCGGAAGAGGGAATTGCGCTGACATTCGGCGCCAAGGTACCCGGGCCTCTGGTGAAGGTCGGGCCGGTAAATATGAACTTCAATTATCAGGACTACTTCGGCGGCGAGGCACAGACCGGCTACGAAGTGTTGCTCTATGACTGCATGATCGGCGACGCCACGCTATTTCAGCGTGCCGACATGGTGGAGGCAGGTTGGACGGTCGTGGATCCGGTTCTCGACGTGTGGAAGGCGCTGCCTCCGCGTGAGTTCCCCAATTATCCCGCTGGCGCCTGGGGACCGAATGAAGCCGATGAGTTGCTGGCGCGCGACGGCCGGCAATGGAGAAATATCTAGTGCCGGACTGCATGGCGCAGCGCTGGCCGCAACGTCTTCAGCAATCGGGAAGCCCGTCAACATGATTCTCGCCGGTGACATCGGTGGAACGAGCGCGCGGCTCGCTTACTTTGAGCAAAAAGATGGTCGTTTGTCCCCGATTGCGGAAGAGGTAAAACACAGCCGGGATTTTCCCAGTCTGCAGGCAGCCGTCAGCGAATTTCAGAGCCATCACAACTACTCCGTGAATTGCGCCTGCTTTGGTGTTGCCGGCCCAGTCCAGAATCGCCGCGTCGAAGCGCCGAACCTGCCATGGGTAATCGATGCCGCCGCTCTGGAGCATGAGCTTGGAATCACTTCGGTTTTTCTGATCAATGACCTCGAAGCCAACGCCTACGGGATCTCCGAATTGGTTGA
>JAFAUE010000410.1 GCA_019243475.1 Acidobacteriota bacterium
ACGTCCCAGTTGTAGGTCGCCATGCGATTGCTTGCAGCCAGCGGAAACACCGCTTTGAGATTGGCTTCGCGGGTGTTCCAGTCGATGGAGTTGGCGAACTCCACGCGATTGCCGGCGTCTCCCGCCGCGAGCCGGATTACCTGCACGAACTTCGAGCCTTCGGTCTCGCGCTCTACGCGGACTGCGGCGCGCACCGGCCCATTTTCCACGACCGTGACCTTCGCCGGGCCGCTGACGTAATTGCGAGGCGCCCGTTGCTCATCGGCAAAGTCCATATTCCAAGCCGGCCAGTGCTCAGGATTGTCAGTGGAGATCGCGAGGCGGATAGGCGCGGAGAGCGTCTCTTTGTTCAGCTTCTTGTCGAAGATGCTGGAAACATCGCCGTTCTCGTTGAGCTTGACGGTGTAGCGCTCGTTTTCGAGCGACGATTCGGTGGCTTTGGCGGCGGAGCTCGATTCTGCGCTTCCACCCGGCTGAATGTCGAAGACCGAGTAGCTTACGGCGGGGACTTTGGCGAGAAAGAGAACTTTCGTGCCTCCGTCGGGCTCGCCTACAACCTGCGCGGGCTGACGGCTGCCATCCGGGCCGACTACCTGCATGTTCGAGCCGCCCTGCGGCAGCTGAACAGTCGCTTCCACTACGTCTTCGCGCACGATGTTCAGCGGGTTATAGACCAAAATGGGAATGCCCTGAGCCTGCGTGTTCATCGCTCCCGCGACGCCGTCGGTCGCACTGTTAAGGACGCCGGCGAAGTTGTTCATGGCAATGATGTCGTCATTCCAGGCGAACTCGAAGGCGTGAGGAGTGGCAGTGCCGGGGAGGATGTCGTGGAACTGGCCGCCCATGACGAGCGTCCACGCGGCGTTCAGGCGCTCCTGCGGATACGGACGCGCGCCCAGCCAGGCTGCCGCAACCGATGCTTTCTCAGCGGCGTCGGCAAGCAATTCGTTTTTGCGCATCCACCGCTTCTGGTAAGCCTCCGAGGTGATCGAACCAGCGGAGTGATTGATGAGCTCGAGGTCGCCTTTGTAGCGCGGCATGCGATCAGTGTTGCAGCAGGCAAGGATGTCCTTGAACATCTGATCGGCCTTCGACCAGACAACGCGCACCGGGCCGTCGCCCACTTGCTCCGGAGCAGCGTTGGCTTCGCCCGGAGTTTCGTCGCCTTCCCACTCCTGCGGATTGGGCGGCGGGCCGGGAATCGAGGCCTTGCTCTTAGTGACGATCGCTTCCATCAGCTTCACGGAAGACTCGTTGGGCGCGCCGCCGATGTCGCCGGTGCCGACGTAGTGATAGTCGGCCTTGACTCCAGTTACATCGCCATCGATCTGAAGACGCTTCACCCAGTCCTCTTTCGGACGCGCGCGAAAGTCATTTTGCTGGCGTGTCAAATTGGGATCGGGCGGTGGAGGCGGTGGTGGAGTTTTGCTCAAGTCGTAATTCACGCGGCTGGTGTAGGAGAGGGGATTGAGTGCGGCGAGAATCGTGCTTCCATCCGTGCCTTCCCAGATGCCGACGTTGAAGGGGATACCGTCGGGCGTCTTTTCCGGAGAATCCGGCCCGCCAACGTGCGGCGCAGGCTGCCATGCCGCGGAGAGCTTTTGCGTGGAGAATCCTTTTACGCCGGCATGATGCAGGATGCTGGGCAGCGACGCGGGAAATCCGAAGCAGTCGGGCAGCATGTACTCGTCGCTGGCCACGCCGAACTCGCGGCGAAAGAAGTCATTCCCATAAAGGACCTGTCGGAAGATCGACTCGGCGTTGGGCGAGTTCACGTCGCCTTCTTCCATCGAGGAGCCGGCAGGATACCAGCGTCCCGCGGCAACGTAAGGCTTGATCTTGGCGAAGTCGGTGGGAAAGTACTCCTTCATCAGGCGATAGCGGTTCGCGCCGGTGAAATTAAAGATGTAGTGCGGATACTTTTCGAAGAGCGCGAAGTTGTTGCGCAGGGTCTTGCTGAGGAACTCGTCGATGGTCTGCGGATACTCCCAGCGCCACTCAGTGTCGAGGTGAGCGTAGCCGACCACGTAAAGCGTCGACTGGTTCTTGAGATCGACGTGAGGAGCGGACACCGGTTTGGCTTTTGCCGCCTGCTCTGCTGCGGGAGCTGCAGGCTTTTCAGCTGACTGTTGAGCTGAGGCGATGACGGCGAGAGACAGGAACAACGGCAGCAACAGCCTGAGTGATGCGCGCATGCGCTTAATCCTCCGAAACGTTTCGATAACCGCAAGGATTGCGCTGCGAATTGTAGATGATTTCGTCCCGGAGGAGAACACGCCGGGTTAACACGGAGGGCACGAAGTTTCTCGACGAAGTACACGGAGGAGAGTTAAGTCGGCTTAGTTTTTGCCAGCGAGAACGTGGAAACTGCAAATTTCCTTCCGGCTCTGTGACCTTCGTAGAGACCTTGGTGACCTTCGTGTTCACCCAAGGCTGCTTTACCGGAAGATCTTGGTTTTGCCTTCTTCGAGTACGAGCAGGCGGTCGCTTACTCCGGCGGCGGCTGCAGCTGCGCGCAGGCGCTCGAGCGGTTCTTCCATCGGTTCGTAAGAGAGGCGGAACGTGCCGTAGTGCATCGGCACCATGCAGCGCGAGCCCAGGTCGAGGAAGCCCTGGAGCGCGTCTTCCGGGCTGGTGTGAACATTGCGGTAGTGGGCGGGATGGTAGGCGCCGATGGGCAGCAGTGCCAATTCGGGACTGAGCCGGCGCCCGATCTCGCGGAAGCCGTCGAAGTAAGCAGTGTCGCCGGCGTGATAGAGAGAGTGCCGGCCGGAGCGGACGACATATCCGCCGAATCCGCGATGGAAGTCGCGCAGCATGCGCGCACCCCAATGCCGAGACGGCGTGTGCACGACGCTGAGATTCCCATGGCGGAACTCCTGCCACCATTCCAGCTCGTGAATGCGGCTGAAGCCGAGGCGGGCGACGACGTCGCCGACGTTCCTAGGCAAAATAATTTCCGGCGCGCGTCCGCTGCGCCAGCGCGTGAGCCGGGCGATAGCGCGCAGGGATGGCCGATGCAGGTGATCGAAGTGCGCGTGGCTGACCAAAACGTAGTCGATCGGCGGAAGATCGCGCAGGCGAATCCCCGGACGGCGCTGGCGTTTGAGCACGATCAGCCAGCGCGCGAAGTTGGCGTCGATGACAAGATTTCGTCCGCCGATCTGCACGAA
>JAFAUE010000081.1 GCA_019243475.1 Acidobacteriota bacterium
CGCACTTGCAAAGAAGCGGGTTGCATCGGCTATAATTGTTTGATTCGAGGCGGAATTCGGAATTGACTGAGACGCAGGCAGCCTGGGCATAGGGTCCGCTGTCCTTGCGCCTCACGGGATTGAGTTCGCGGCGGCGGACTTCACACAGGCCTTAAGAACTGGCGCGGGAAACTTACAAATTAAATACTTTTTGCGCTGCCATCGGCGCCTGCGCTGAGCTTTGCTCTCGCGTGGGCGTCTTCGTGTCTGTGTGCTGCTCAGCTCCTATATAGCTCAATTCAGCAGTTTTTCAAAATGGTTTTTTCTCGCCGGCGGTTACGGACGGGCCGGTTGAGGATCGAAAAGGATTTGATGCGCGTCTTCGGGCTCGCGTCCCCTCCGTCCGGCGAAAGATACGAACAAAACAACAAACTGCGTGAGCTTCGCGCTGGCGGCTGGCTGCCGCCCGGCGCATTGCGGCGAAGTCCCCTATTGGGACGAGCCTTTTTAAAAGATCAGGAGTCACATGCCGAACAATAACCACCGTGCCCGTCGCACTCGTCTTGACTTCAGCAAAATTCCAGCAACGATTCAGATTCCTAATCTGATCGAAGTCCAGAAGCGCTCCTACGACCGTTTTCTGCAGATGGACAAGCTGCCCAGCGAACGTGACGACAGCGGGCTTCAGTCCGTCTTCCAGTCCGTATTTCCCATCACCGATTTCCGCAACGTCTCCCAGCTCGAGTTTGTCGATTACGCGATCGGCAACTGGGAGTGCAAATGCGGCCACTTGAAGGGTCTTCATCACCTGCGCACGACCTGCCGCAATTGCGGAGCGACGGTCATTACCGATCCGTTCCATCCCGGCGATGTGCTTTGCCAGAAATGCGGAACCTATAACTCCAACACTCCTGACTTTTGCAACAAGTGCGGCGACCCGGTTGGACTGCAGCTCAAGTACGACGTGAACGAGTGCGAAGAGCGCGGCATGACATATTCCGCTCCGCTCAAAGTCACCATCCGCCTCACCATCTTCGATAAGGATGCTGAGACTGGAGCGAAGAGCATCCGCGACATTAAGGAACAGGAAGTCTTCTTTGGCGACATTCCGTTGATGACCCAGAATGGAACCTTCATCATCAACGGCACCGAGCGTGTGATCGTCAGTCAGTTGCACCGCTCGCCCGGAGTTTTCTTCGAGACGGCAAACAACCGCACCTACTTCCTCGGCAAAATCATTCCTTATCGCGGCTCCTGGGTAGAGTTCGAGTACGACCAGAAGAACACGCTCTACGTCCGCATCGACCGCAAGCGCAAGTTCCTGGGGACGATCTTCCTGCGGGCTCTCGGCCTTCGTTCTGACGAAGACATTTTGCGCACGTTCTACACGGTCGACAAAATTGCTATCCGCGACAAGAAGCTCTTCTGGACGCTCGAGCCCAACATCGAGCGCCCGACGAACCTCTTGGGGCTAAAGCTCGCGCACAGCATCAAGAGCAAGGGTGGCGACGAGATCGCGCACTCCGGCCGCAAGATCAGCGCATCGGTGTTGAAAGAAATCCAGAAGGCGAAGATCAATGAAATTGAGATCGATAACACCGATCTTGAGGGTGCCTTCATCGCCGCCGACATCGTCGACACCAATACCGGCGAGCTTCTGCTCGAGGCCAATACTGAGCTCACGGCCGACAAGCTGTCGAAGCTGATCGACGCGGGCATCAGCGAGCTGCATTTGTTCTTCCCGGAACGGGATGACGTGGGCAACATCATCTCCAACACTCTGCGGCGCGATTCGATCAAGCAGCCGCAAGAGGCGTTGATCGAGATCTACCGCAAGCTGCGTCCCGGCGATCCGCCCACGCTGGACACGGCGACCTCGCTCTTCCACGGCATGTTCTTTGACGCGCGCAAGTACGACTTTTCTCGCGTTGGCCGTTTGAAGTTCAACATCAAGCTGTACGAGAAGAACGATCAAACCTCGCTGGATCAGCGAACGCTTGAGCCCGAGGACTTCTACGCGACCATCCGCTACCTGCTCAAGCTGCGCAAGAACATCGGCCTGGTGGATGA
>JAFAUE010000265.1 GCA_019243475.1 Acidobacteriota bacterium
AACCTGATCAGCGACATCCTCGACCTATCCAAAATCGAATCAGGTACGGTATCCGTCGAAGCGGAGGAGGTTTTCTTTGCCAGCTTGCTGGATATGCTCGGGCGTCCGTTCCGGCACGAAGCGGAGAACAGGAAGCTGTCCTTCGAGATACATTCCGATCCACACTTGCCACGGAGCTTAATGACAGATTCGAAGCGTCTGCAACAGGTGCTGAAGAATCTGCTTTCGAATGCCTTCAAGTTCACCGAAAAAGGCAGCGTGAGATTGTCAGTTTCGCCCGGTATTGGAGGGTGGAGTAAAGATCATCCGGTCCTCGGCGGAGCCGGTTCGGTTATCGCGTTCGAGGTTTCCGATACCGGAATTGGAATCCCGCCGGAGAAACAAAGGATTATCTTCGAGGCCTTCCAACAAGCTGATGCAGGGACGAGCCGCAAATACGGCGGAACTGGACTTGGTTTGGCGATCAGCCGCGAGTTAGCCAATCTTCTGGGAGGAGAAATACAGCTTCGCAGCATCCCCGGACAGGGCAGCACGTTCACTCTCTACTTGCCGCAGACATATGTTGGCGCCGCCTCACCGGTGATGGTGTTGAGCGACAAGAGCTCCGCTCCCACGACCGCGGCTTTACAGTTGGCGAAAGCTACGGTCGTGGAGCAGATGGCGGAGCGAATCGAAGATGACCGTGAGAATCTCGAGCCTGGAGATAACGTGCTCTTGATTGTGGAGGACGACCCGCATTACGCGCGAGTTCTTCGTGATTTATCGCACGATAAGGGATTCAAGGTTCTGGTCGCCATGCGTGGGTCTGAAGCGTTGGCTCTCGCTCGTGAATTCCACCCCACAGCGGTGTCACTAGATGTGTTCTTGCCGGATATGCTCGGATGGACGGTCTTAAATCACCTCAAGCAAGATCCGCAGACACGTCACATTCCTGTTCAGATGTTGACCTCGGATGAGGATTGGCACCATGGTTTGTCGCGAGGCGCGTTCTCCTTCGTCACGAAACCGACAACCACCGAAGGAGTTGAGGCTGCGCTGGCGCGCATCAAGGAGTACTCAGGGCCGAGGCGGAAGAAGTTGCTCATCGTGGAAGACAATCCCGCGGAACAGTTGAGCATTAAGGAACTGCTTGGCTATGACGATATTGATGTAACGGTGGTCGATAGCGGAAACGAAGCCTTGACGTTGGTCAATCAAGAGGCATTCGATTGTGTCGTGCTCGACTTACGCCTTCCCGACATGTCCGGTTTTGACGTTCTGGAACGTTTGCACGAGAACCCGAACTTGAGCGAGCTGCCTGTCGTAGTCTTCACCGGCAAAGAATTGTCCGCTGAGGAAGATGCCCGACTGCATACGCTGGCCCGCAGCGTAGTGGTGAAGGATGTCGAGTCGCCTGAAAGGCTGTTGGACGAAACAGCGTTGTTCTTGCATCGCGTGATCACCAACTTGCCGCCTGAAAAGCAGAAGATGCTGGATCGACTGCATCGCTCTGATGAGGCGCTGGTCGGAAAAAAAGTTCTCGTAGTGGACGATGACGTGCGCAACATCTTCGCTCTGAGCAGTGTGCTTGAACGTCGCGGAATGCAGGTACTGACAGCAGGCACCGGTCGCGAAGCGATCAACACCTTGGAATCGACGCCCGACGTTGCCATCTGTCTCATGGACATCATGATGCCGGAGATGGATGGTTACGAAACGATGCAGGTGATTCGCCAGAAGCAGGAATTCCGGAGACTCCCGATCATCGCGCTGACCGCGAAAGCGATGAAAGGTGATCGTGAGAAGTGTCTGGAAGCAGGCGCCTCGGAGTACCTGGCGAAACCCGTAAACACCGATCAACTGCTTTCAGGACTAAGAATGTGGCTGCATCGATAGCGCGCGGTGGAACGATTCCAGAGCGGTGGCAAAACTTGTGTAGTCTAAAAAGTTCATGAGCAGCAACGACAAAGTGAACATCCTCATGGTCGATGATCAGCCTTCCAAGCTGCTCAGCTATGAGGTCATTCTTAAAGACCTGGGCGAGAACCTCATCAAAGCCAGTTCGGGAAAGGAGGCGTTAGAGCATCTTCTCAAGACAGAGATCGGCATTGTCCTCATGGATGTGAGCATGCCGGATATCGACGGCTTTGAGTTGGCGGACATGATCCGCCAGCACCCGCGCTTTCAGAAGACCGCCATAATCTTCATCTCCGGGGTCCATCTCACCGATGTGGACCGTATTAGGGGATACCAACGCGGCGCGGTAGACTACATTTCCGTTCCTGTCGTCCCCGAAGTTCTTCGCGCGAAGGTGAGCGTCTTCGCCGAACTGCATCGCAAGACTCGGCAGTTGGAATCGTTAAATCAAGAGTTGGAGCGTCGGGTCGCTGAACGCAGTGAAGAGCTGCGGCTGCTAAACAGCCAACTTCAGCAGCGGCTCACCGAACTTGAAACCATCATGCAAGTTTTGCCTGTCGGCGTGGCGGTCGCGCACGATCCTGAATGCCGGACCATCACGGGTAATGCGGCCTTGAGCGAACTGCAGGGATTCCAAGAAGGTGACAATCTATCCAAAAGCGGCCCCAACGGCGAGAACATGCCCTTCGACGTTTACCAGTGTGGCAGGCTCCTATCGCCTGAAGAGATGCCACTGCAGAAGGCCGCTTCCACCGGAAAGCGCACCGAGAACGTCGAGTTGGAATTTCGAAAAAGAGATAAGACCTCCGTTTACCTGTTCGGCAGCGCCAGTCCTTTGTTCGACGAACACGGCGCGGTGCGCGGGGCGGTTGCCGCTTTTTATGACGTCACTAAACGCAAACAGATGGAAGATGCGTTGCGTGAGCGCGCCGATCTACTGGAGCTGGCATCAGAAGCCATCATGGTTCGCGACTTCCACGGACTGGTCACGTTCTGGAACTCCGGAGCCGAGGCGCTGTATGGATGGACGCGGCAAGAGGCGGTTGGCCGGCATCTGCATCGTCTCCTGAAAACCGAGTTCCCTGCTCCTGTTGATGAAATTGAAGCTGCGCTATCGGCAAACGGCAGCTGGGCCGGCAATCTGGTGCAGCGCACGAAGCAAGGTGAGGAAGTGATCGTCTCTAGCCGCAAGGCGCTCAATGCGGAGCGCAACGGGGTGCTAGAGATCAATCGCGATGTGACCGCGAGACTGCAAGCGGAAGAAGCACTGCGCAAAGCCGAGCGGCATGCGGCGATGGGGCGTCTTGCCGGAATCGTAGCGCACGAGATCAACAATCCACTGGAAGCTGTCACCAACGCTTTCTATCTTCTGCGCGATCATCAATCGCTCGATGATGAGGCGCGGCAACTCGCACGGATGGGCGAGCAGGAGTTGGCCAGGCTCTCGCAAATCACGAAGCAGACGCTTAGTTTCTACCGCGAATCGCAACAAGCCACCGAAGTTCGCATGATCGACATTATTGACGATGTGCTGGGTCTCCAGAACCGTCCTTTGCAGATGCACGGTATCACTCTAGAGAAACGCTACTCGGGTGGCGCGGTCATACAAGGATTTCCCGGAGAGCTGAAGCAGGTCTTCCTCAACCTCATTGGGAATGCTATTCAAGCCATGCCATCAGGCGGACGCTTGCGCGTCCATATTTACGATTCTTCAGG
>JAFAUE010000510.1 GCA_019243475.1 Acidobacteriota bacterium
GGCCGGCGCAGAACGCGCAGGTTGGGATCCGAATCTCATTGGGACTGGTAGACCTGAATAGCCGAGCGACGGCCGTTGCGCCGAGCAGCCTTTGTTTGGAGGACACATGAAAGCGATTCGAATCCACGAATATGGCGATGCCAGTACGCTCAGGCTGGAAGAAACTCCTTGTGTCAACATTGCAGATGACCAGGTGCTGGTTCGCATATGTGCGCTCTGCCCAGCTGGAGGTTAGACGTGCAGACGATGCATAGCCCACCTACAACTCGGCTTGTCGCCATGACGGTTTTGGCTCTCGTGGTCCTAGGATGCCGGAAGAATGACAAGCTGCCCAGTCTTCATGACCGTATCATCGCGGCCAATTCTTCCCAATACTGTCACTCGCCCGATGCATGCTTCAACCCGAGCGTTCTGGCAGTTGAAGATGGCTATTTCGTGACAACATTCCAGAGCAACAAATTCCAACACGCCCACATTCCCCCCAAAGAGCTTGCGAGATATCTCCAGGAACTACCGATGCAAGCGTGGCCGCAGGGCCCGTCCATTATCATCAGCCCCACCGATGACGTTACCGACGGTAAGGCAGTCCAGCAGAATTTTCAGCTTGCGCAACAGCTCTGCCGCTCCTTGGGGCTTGAAGTGGATGTGCGGCTTGGTGGCTGAAACGACGTTTGCAACGCATGTGATGGATTGTTCCAGTAGCCAGTGCGAGATCGCCGTTGCACTCAAACCATCAGTGCCCATTCGATAACTTGTGTGAAGGCCGTTATCAACATCAACGAAAGGAATTATCGTGAAAACGACGCGAATTACCGCGGTAGCCCTGCTTATCGTCGTCAGCGCCTGGGCGCTGCACGTCCGACCGAATCCGGTGGGGAACACGCCTGCCCATGGAAATGGAAAGGAGCAGTCCAATATGACGAGCGAAAAGGTGATCATGCTGATCGAAGCAAAAATTCAGCCGCCGCGCCGCGAGGAGCTTATCGACGCGCTACGCCAATACCTGCCTCAGGTGCGGGCGGAGCCGGGCGTGGAAGCCTTTTACGTCACCGCGCGAAAGGATGATCCCAATACATTTGTTTTCTATGAGGTTTACAGGTCACAAGCCGCGCAGGATTTCCATCTGCAGCAGGACTTCACGAAGAAATTCCTGGCGACGCTGAAGGGTGCGCAGGCCGGAGACCGAGTGCGGACAAATCTAGTCGAGCTCGCCGAGTAAGCAGATACGCCCAATTTGGGCAGTGCTTTCACGCCCCCATTCCAGATAGCTCGTACCAATGCGGCTTCTCACCTGGGAGGTTGTGCAGGAAAGCCACCCTCTTCCAGTTCGATAAATCGGCATTTCGCTGATCGCTCGATTCTGAGTGTAAACGCCTGTTAACGACAGTTGATTCTCGGGAATTGAAAACGTGGGGTTGACTCGGACCCAAATGTCGGTGTCTAAACAGGGTATGAGGCGCTCCTTCTATGGATCAGGATTAGCAACGATCATCCTTATAGTTGGCGCGGTTTTCAACCGCGAGGCGAACTGTAGTCAGCAACCCACAAACCTGTCCGTCTCCTCAAAATCCCCGTTCTCCATCGCCATAGTTCCTCAAGACAGCAACGATCACGGGCAATGGATTGCAATGAGGACGGCTGGGGCCACCAAGCCTTTTTACGTGGTGCTTACGAACATTACGACTGAACCTCAGAGAGTATTTGAGTCGTGGAACATGTGGGGCTACAAAGCAATCTTCTTCGAAGTTCTGACTGAAGATGGCCAGAGGGCTGTTGTTTCAAGAAAAGACAAAGACTTCGACAAGAATTACCCATCCACTTTCATCGTGCCGCCGGGCGAACAGTACGTTTATACAATCGAGTTCACTAAGGAAGACTGGGCCGTAGTTCCTACCCTGCGATTGTCGAAGGCAGAGCCAGTCGTGGTGCATTTCAAAGCGATTTACCAACTGAACCCGACACAGGAAAGTCGGATACCAAGCAAAAGAATCTGGATTGGTCGCGTGGAGTCGAAGGACTACATGCTTCGGCTGGTATACGACTAGTGGACAAACCAGGCCGCAGTTGGCGAGAAATCGCCATATCACTCATCGGCGGCTCTGAAATCGCCTGTTAGCAGCAGTAACTGGCACCACGATCTCATTCGCCGGTGTCCAAAAACAGCAATGAAGCATTTTTGGTTTCCGCTCGTGGCCTTATGCGTTTTGCCATTACCGGTCGCATATTCAACATGGCACCGCTACATGACTTGGTGGTTCTGGCGGCACGGAACCGTCATGGTCGATAACACTGCACACGGGTTCATACATCAGCGGTTTGATGATTCGGCTGTGCTCATCACACGAACTGACACATCGCCGCGTCAGTCGTATCTGGTCTCGTTATTTGGAAGGAAAACTTTGATTCACTGCGGCGCGTGGTCCGCACCGCGATTTTTGACATTCCCCATTGGCGACGTGAACTCGCCGTGCTCGGTGTTCTCAGATACGGCCAGCGCAGATAGTGACCAGCATGTTTACCCCGAGAATGCAACGTTGGTCGTGCAAGGGAACACTGTGTCATTCACCACGGTTTCTGGCAAACACATTCAAGCTGCGTGGTAATTTCTGAAAAATCGCCATTGCACTCATCGGGTCTCCGAGCGAGAAATCCTATGTCACCGTCCATACTGTCTTCCAGTTCGAACTGCCTTCTTTAGAGCTTCGTAATCCCTCTCGGTCTGCTCCGCGTAGAGATGGGCGTAATTGGAGATGGCGTCATCGAGTTTGTTACCTGAGCCGCAGTATCCCGCGAGCTGCATGGGATCGCCCGAACGCGCGTGTCCTTTGGCCAGCACTTCACCGCAGACTAGAGCATATTCTGTGAGTCCGTTTCCCTGCAGTTGTGTTTGATCGATCGAGGCCTTGTGATCGCTCAATTGGCGCACGAGATAATCGCGTCCGCCCATCGATGTCCATCCCAAAAAGGGATCCGATTGTGCCTGCATGCGCCGTTGTCCTTCAACCACGCGCTTGCCTTCGTTCATAAAATTCTGCGGCGAGGAGAGATAACGGGTGTAGCAGGAGGGCGGCTCTTCTTTCACCTGCAGGAACAGAGGATCGCCTTCGCCATTTCCGAAACAAAGGACAACGTAATCACGCGTTCCAACGCTTCCCGTGCCGACGACTTTGAAGGCAACATCTACTGGGTAATAGCGGGACAAAAACTGCTGACGTTCTGGTGCGAGTGTTTCCGCATACAATGCCAGAGCGGCGACTACCTGGCGCGCTACCTGGGCACGCACTTTCACTAAGAGCGGGCGCTCATCTTTGAATTTGTACTTACCTCCGACCTTGGTGGTTAATTTTTCCAGATTATGTTGCGGAGTTGCCCTCTCGGCCTTGTGCAGCACCGATTGCACCGGCTTGACCTGCACATGCAGTTGATACTTTGCCAATTCGAGAACCGGAAGTTCAGCCAGGCGGGCGAGAGCGGCGCAATAGGCGCGGATAAAAATTCTCACTGCATCTTTGCAGGCTTTCAGGCCGTGTCCTGACTCCTGACCTGATAAAACAATGCTGGTTGCCAGTCGTTTCAGATCCCATTCAAATGGTCCACGCACCGTTTCATCAAAGTCGTTGATATCGAAAACAAGATGCCCGTCGGGCGCGGCATAGGATCCCAGATTGCGCACGTGAGCGTCGCCGCAGATCTGCGCGTCTAGTCCGCATACGGGAAGCATCCCGAGATCCGCCGCCATCACCGGAGCTGCTCCGCGGAAAAATCCAAACGGAGAAGCCGTCATTCGTTCCATTTTGATCGGAATCAGGTCGCGCAGACGGCCGCGCGTGGAGGCCAACACAGTGTCGACGGGATCGACTCTCTTCTTCGACGGCTTCCACTCACCCTGATCAACGCGGCGAAGCTTCTTGCGGTGCTGTTTCCCCTTAGCAAAGCGCTCGCCAGGACTGGGAACAACCGCGCCTAATTTCTGCATGCTGTGAAACGATCATCTTACTCGCAGTAGATCGACGTTCAACTAGGAAACAATCCTGATAAGGCAATCGACCTGAATTCCTGTTTGATGGGGAGCGCAGCGACTCGCTGGCGCGCATTCAATCGCTGGTCGTCGACAGAGGATTGAAGAGGATTGGTCGTCCTGCTGTGTCGTATTGGGTAGGTTCAGGGGCTGGTCGTCCTGTTCCTTTACCGTAGGTTTGGGGAAATAGAGCCAATAACGTTCTTGCCTCCAATGTCGAATTGCTTTGCCGCTGCAAGCAAGTGCGTGTCGTTTGAATAGATAACTTTGAATCCTGCTTCAGCTGCGGTCGCGAGGTGAATGGCGTCAGCCGCGCGGAGATACACAGTCGAGGGCAGCTTCGCATAAACCCCGGCAATACGCGCATAAATCTCCGGGCCCTGCGCCAGCCACTGAAAAGCTCCAGCCTCATCGTGAGCGCGGAGTTGGCCCAGCATTGCGGCGTACGCGGCGGGCTTGATAGCTCCTTCGCGCAACTTGCGATGAAAAGCTGCAATCATCTCCACCTGGCCATGCGCAGCGCAGGCGATATTGTCGGTAGCCGCGAGTGCGCGGACGGCATCCGCTCCGGGATCTGCATAATAGAGACGAACGAGGTAGCTCGTGTCGAAGTAGATCACCTTACTTGGGTGTCGCGCTCCTCGCTGATGATTCGGGTGGCATCGGTCCCGCCCTGGAGATTCTTCCGTTGAGCGAGATAAGCCCGCGTGTATTTGGGATTGGCAAAGAAGACTTTTGCTGGCGCAGACTTTGCGGGGAGAATC
>JAFAUE010000050.1 GCA_019243475.1 Acidobacteriota bacterium
TATAAGAGCCACCACGCCAAACTCCATATGGAAGACGAGCAATGCCAGCAGCGCACCCACGCCGGCAGACGGCAGCGTCGAGAGAATTGTTACCGGATGGATGTAGCTCTCATAAAGAACGCCCAGGACGATATAAACGGTGATTAACGCAGCCAGAATCAGATAAGGCTCGTTCGCCAGCGAGCTCTGGAAAACTGCGGCTGTGCCCTGAAAACTCGGATGAATGCTGGCCGGCATTCCGATCTCCGCGCGCGCCTGATCGATGACTTTTGTCGCTTCGCCGAGCGACCCTCCCGGAGCCAGATTGAACGAGATCGTTGTGACCGGGAATTGGCCCTGGTGATAGATCGCGATCGGAGTGACAGAAGTTTCAATATGCGCAAAGGCGCTCAGCGGGACGATTTGCGATCGTCCTGCGGCGACGCTAGGCACTGGGGCGATACCGGTGGAGGAGGAAGCCTGTGTTGACGACGATGATGAGCCGCTGCTTCCTCCACCTGCTGCTGCAGAGCCGACAGTAGGCAATCCTGTGCCGCCCCCCGCAGCTGCCGCCGGCGCGCCTCCGGGCGAGGCATGTACGTAGATGTTGTTCAGATCGTCGGGCGCAAGCTGCTGGTTGGGCTGGACCTCGAGGACGACATGATATTGATTCAACTGCGTGAATATCGTTGAGACTAGTCGCTGCCCAAAGGCGTCGTAGAGAGTGTCGTCGATCATCTGCGGCGTCACGCCCAGCCGCGATGCCGTGTTGCGGTCTACAACGAGATCGGCTTCAAGACTCCCCGAACCCTGATCGCTGGCAACGTCGCGCAGCACCGGGGATTCTTGGAGCTTTGCCAGCAACTTGGGCACATAGTCGGCCAACTCTTTCGCGTTCGCATCTTCCAGCGTGTACTGGTACTGCGTGCGGCTCACGCGGTTCTCTACGGTAATGTCCTGCACCGGCTGCATGTACAGGTTCATGCCTTCCACTTCGGATACTTTGGGTTCAAGCCGTCGAATGATTTCGTCGGCTGTCGAGCTGCGCTGGTCGCGGGGTTTGAGATTGATCTGAATGCGGCCCACATTAGGCGTCATGTTGGTGCCATCGACGCCAATAAATGAAGACAGGCTCTCTACATCCGGATCCTTTAACACCACATCCGCGATTCGCTGCTGCCGATCAGTCACTGACTGAAACGAGGCCGTTTCCGGAGCCTCGGTAATCCCCAGAATCACTCCTGTGTCCTGAACCGGGAAGAATCCTTTAGGGATCACGATGTACAGGAAGATCGTCAATGCCAGCGTTCCGAACGTGACTAGTAACGTGGTTGGTTGGTGGCGAAGGACGATACGCAGCGCACTCGCGTACTGATCAACGAGCCACTCGAATCCCCGGGCAGAATTTCGCGCGAACCACGTTTCGTGCGAGGGATCCGTTTTCTTCAGCAACCGAGCCGACATCATCGGCGTGAGCGTGAGCGACACAAACGCCGAAACAAGGATGGTTACGCTCAGCGTGATCGCGAACTCGCGGAAGAGCCGGCCAACGATGTCGCCCATGAACAGCAGAGGAATCAGCACCGCAATGAGCGACACAGTCAGCGACACAATGGTGAAGCCAATCTGCTTCGAGCCCATCAGCGCAGCTTCAAGCGGCGGATGACCTTCTTCGATGTAGCGATCGATGTTTTCGATCATCACAATGGCGTCATCGACCACGAAGCCGGTCGAAATCGTCAGCGCCATGAGTGAAAGATTGTCGAGCGAGTAGCCGAGCAGGTACATCGCGCCAAATGTGCCTACGATCGAGAGTGGTACGGCGATGCTCGGGATAATCGTTGCCGAGACGTGTCGCAGGAAGATGAAGATCACGAGGACAACGAGCACAATGGTCAGCATCAGCTCGAATTCCACGTCGCGTACGGAAGCGCGAATCGTGTTCGTCCGGTCGGTCAGGATCGTCACCTTCACGCTCGGAGGCAAAGCGGCGCTCAACTGCGGCAGCAATGCCTGAATCCGATCTACGACGCTGATAATGTTTGCGCCCGGCTGACGCTGGACGTTCACGATTACCGCCGGCGTCGTGTTCATCCAGGCGGCCTGCTGCACGTTTTCTACGCCGTCCATCACCGTGGCGACGTCTTCCACACGCACCGGGGCGCCATTGCGGTAGGCGATGACGATTGGCTTGTAATCGGCGCCGGAATAGATTTGGTCGTTCGCTCCGATGGTGAACGACTGCCGTGAATTCTGTAGATTGCCCTTGGCTTGATCGGTATTGGCTGCCGCCAGCCCACTGCGCAGGTCTTCGAGGCTCAGCCCATAAGACGCAAGAGCAGTGGGATTGGCTTGAATACGCACTGCGGGCTTCTGTCCGCCGCTGATCGTTACTAGTCCCACTCCGGGAAGTTGAGAGATCTTCTGGGCCAGGGTCGTGTCGGCCAGATCTTCAACTTTGCTGAGCGGCAGCTCTTTCGAAGTTAGAGCCAATGTCACGATCGGCGAATCCGCCGGATTCACCTTGCTGTAAATGGGCGGATTGGGAAGGTCGCGCGGCAGATAGGTTCCTGAGGCATTGATGGCGGCCTGCACTTCCTGCTCGGCGATGTCGATGTTCTGTTCCAGGTTGAATTGCAGAGTGATCAGCGAGCCGCCATAGGAGCTGACCGACGTCATCTGACTCAAGCCAGGGATTTCTCCGAATTGCCGCTCCATCGGCGCGGTGACGGAAGAAGTCATGACGTCCGGACTGGCGCCCGGATAAAAGGTCAGGATTTCAATGGTTGGATAATCGACCTGCGGCAGTGCCGAAACGGGAAGCTGGCGATAGGCGACGATGCCCGCCAGCAGAATGCCCAGCATCAACAGCGATGTTGCTACCGGCCGCAGAATGAAAATGCGAGACGGATTCATTTGCCGCTGCCGACGCCTGTCCCCACCGCTGAATCGCTGGGCGCTACCCGGCCAGGACGCCCGTTGTGCTGCGGTTCGACTTTGTTGCCGGGCTGTAGTTTCTCCTGGCCGTCCGTAACGACTTGCTCGCCGGCATTTACCCCGGAATCGAGCACTGCCAGCGTTCCTTCGGTCATGGCCACTTTTACCTGCCGCGAATCCACCGTCTGGTCTTGCTTTACGACGTACAGATATGAGCCTTGCGCACCGTTCTGGATAGCGGCGGCGGGTACAGTGACGGCATTCTTCTTCGTATAGACCTGCAGACGCGCATTGATGAACTGATTCGGATAAAGCGCGTTGTCACGATTGCTGAAAACGCCCTTCAGGCGAAACGTTCCCGTATTGGGATCAATCTGGTTGTCGATGGTCTCGAGCGAACCGGTAGCGACTTTTTGCGTGTCGTCGCGGCTCCATGCTTCCACCACAAGGTGAGAGCCTTTCATGTGCTGCGCTACCAGCTGGAGGTTGTCTTCGGGAAGAGTGAACAGCAACGCAATCGGCTGTAGCTGGGTGATAACCAACAGCCCGTTCTGATCGGAGGCGTGCACGATGTTTCCCGGATCGACCAGCCGCAGCCCCACGCGGCCGTCGATGGGAGCCTTAATGTGGCAGTACGTGAGGTTCAGTTTCGCGTTGTTGATCTGCGCATCGTCCGATCGGACCAGGCCTTCGTTTTGCGCGACCAGCGCCTCCTGCGTCTGATATTGCTGTTGCGCAATCACGCCTTGCTTGTAGAGGTCGGCGTAGCGCTGCAGATCCCGCCGCGCATTCTCGAGATTTGCCTGATCTTTAAACTTGGTGGCTTCGGCCTGGGACATCTGAACTTCATAAGGCCGCGGATCGATCAGTGCCAGCTCTTCGCCTTGCCGAACCTGCTGTCCCTCGCGAAAGTTGACTTTCATCAACTCGCCGTCAACACGGCTATGCACCGTTACCGTGTAATAGGCCTGGACGTTGCCTAGTCCTTCCAGATAGACCGGAACGTCCTGCTCCTGCGCCGGAGCTACCGATACGGGGATTGGACGATTCGGATCGAAGCCCTGATTGCCGTGCCGTCCGCCACCTCGCCCTTGACCTTGCGGTGAACTGGAGCCGGCGTCGGCTTTGTGGGAACGAAAACCTACAACCACAAGGGCCAGTACGAACAAGGCAACCACCAGCCACACAACGGTGCGGCGGGCAGATTTTCGTGGAGGCGGATTATCCAGCTCGGGTTCGCGCTCCTCCGGCGGCATGGTTATTAGCGGTTGCGGCATGCTCTCTATTGCGCTTCAGCGCCCTGTAGAACCTATTTAATGTACTCCATTCCTGCGATTCGATGATGACCTGCAGAATGCGATGAAAGCTTTTGCGAGGATCGCGGCGCCTGCTCATGCCGACGCCGGAATCTGCCAGGGGAGCGCTTCTTTCCTGATTCTTTAGACGATTTCCGTCGAGCAAAAGTAGTAACAAATCCCGCAGGATGCGAGGTTAAGTTTTGTTAATTCAGGGGAGGGAAGCCGGAGAGTGCGGGTTAGTCCGCGGGTTATAGTCCGATGATCTTTCCCAAATCGGCAGCCGGGCAGCGGATGCCCACGTAGAACGTTCCAAACAGCGCGTATATGGCGCTCACTTCATCGAACCGCATCTCGTAGATCAGCTTCTTGAAGACTAAAGGCTCATCGGCAAAGAGCGTCACGCCCCACTCCCAATCATCAAAGCCGATCGAGCCTGAAATGATTTGCTTTACCTCGCCGGCGTAGCGGCGGCCGACAAGACCATGCTCATTCATCTGTCGCTGGCGCTCGTCGATGGGCAAGGTGTACCAGTTCTTCTCTTCGCCTCGGCGCCGGTCCATGGGGTAAAAGCAGATGTACTTGTGGGCCGGCATCTCCGGAAACAGGCGCGGACGCATCGCCTCGCGCTGGCGCGCAAGCGTTTCCTCGATTGCCTGTTTCCATTCTGAAGAATGAGGTTCGATACCCCGATCGAGCAGTCCTTGATAAGTCTTGATGCTCGATTCATAGAGACCAAGCTCGATGACCGATAAGTACGAAGACGTTACCTCAACGAAATCGCTAAGCCTTGATCGTGCAAATTGCCGCTCTGCCTCGCTCAGAGCATCGAAAGTTTCCCGAAAATGAACCAGCATCCAATCGCCCTTATGCCCCAGCAGCGAGAACAAAGCAGATTGCCCATTTCGGTTCTGCTCCATCGCGCTGAACACAGAAGAGGCTTCTTCGACGATTTCGTTCTTCTGCAGGGCAGAAAGCTGTCGCCAAGCCGGCCAGCGGAACTTCATCATCTGATGAAGAACGCTGTAGCCCTCGACGGTCAGAGGCGTCTCGGGCATCGCAGCAAGTTCTGAACGGACGGTGTGCGGCGTGGACATAAACAATTAAGGGATAGGCTTACATTCTAAGCGAGATGCCATTCAGAGGGGCTCGCGAACCCGTCGATGTCGCTAATGCGGTATAGGCATCGCTACCAACGTGACCCGCGCTGCGCGCTTACATGTTAAGAGGACGCGCTCCAAGATCACAAAGGACGTGTCGGGATGACTGGAGGTGCCTTAACGTTCCGCCGTTACGCGGAGATTCTTTGCCCCTACTCCTGCCGCAGCGACATCGATGGGTCGATGGCGGTTATGCGATGTGCCGGCAGGAAACAGGCAAGAGACGCTGCCGCCAGGAATACCGCTGCCACTGCGGTATAAGTGAAGGCATCGGTTGGGCTCGTCTGATACAACAGCGACGACAGCAGGCGTGCCAATCCTAGCGAACCTGCCACTCCGAGCGCAGTTCCGGCAATGGCCAATGCCAGTCCCTGTCGCACCACCATCTGGATCACGGAGCTTCTCGATTGGCCGAGTGCTAATCGCACGCCGAGCTCTCGTGTCCGCTGGCCGATCGATAGCGCCATTACGCCGGCAATTCCTGTGGCGCTGATCAGGAGAGCGATTCCCGCAAAGATGGCGAGAAGTATCGTGGTGGTCCGCGGAGAAGTCAGGGAGTCCTGCTGCAATCGCTCCATGCTGTCCACCTGGTCCACTGCAAGCTGAGGATCCACGCTGTGGATGGCCGCGCGCACCGTCGGGTAAATGCTCATGGGATCGACTGAAGTGCGCAGCACGAGCCGATTGGCGCCGCCGGTAGCTCCACCGTTTTGCTGCTCGGGCACGTAGACCTTCTCCGGTATGCCACGCTCCAGACCATATTCCCGCGCATCGGCAACTACTCCGACGATTGTGTTCCAGTGCTGCCCCTGGTCAAAGGAAAAGCGTTTTCCGATCGGGTCTTCATTTGCCCAGAAATGCCGCATCAGGCTTTGATTAATGATCGCAACCGCCAGCGACTTCTGATCGTCATGGTCGGTAAATGAGCGGCCCATGAGCAGGGGTTGGCGGATGGTAGTGAAGTAATCTGTAGAAACAACATCGGCATCCACTTGCGGAGGCACCTGACCAGGCGTGACAAGCCGGCCTTCGATCTGCACGCTATTTCTTCCAGGTCCCGCAATGATTCCCTGACGACTAAAGGGATAGTTGCTTGCAAGCCCCACAGAATCGACTCCCGCAGTTGTGCTCAGCTTCTCAAGCAGCCTGGAGGATAGTTGTTCTCCGGCGGCGCTGGTCTGGTAGTGCGTGAAGTTCACGCTCAGGCGCATCGTGAGCAGATGGTCGAGCCGAAAACCCGGGTCCGTCCGCTCCAGCGTCACGATGCTGCGCAGCATGAGTCCTGCTCCCACCAGGAGCATGAACGAGATCGCGACTTGGGCAATCACCAGTGCTCCGCGCAACTTTTGCCGGCTCGCGCTGGCTGTCGCCTGACCTGTGGCCTGCTTCAGCGCATCGAAGACCTGCCGGCTCGAGGCAAGCGCCGGCGCAAATCCGGCCACGATGCCCGCCAGCAGCGACGCTCCCAGGGTGAACAGCAACACCGGCCAGTCCATCTTCACTTCCGCCGCGCGTGTGGTGAAGCGAGCGGCAAACTTCACCAGCACCTGCAACGCAGAGGGAGCAATGATCAAGCCGAGGATTCCTCCACCCATCGCGAGCATCACTGCCTCGGTAAGAAGCTGCCGGATCACGCGAGCTTTGGTGGCGCCAAGCGCGGTGCGGAGTGCAAGTTCGCGTTCCCGTTTCAGGATTCGCGCGAGCATGAGATTGGCTACATTCGCGCACGCGATCAGCAGGACAAAGCCGGCCGCGGCCAGCAGCACAATCAACGTTGTCCGCGCCCGATGCGTCAGCTCAGTCTGCAGCGGAGCAGCGGTGATTCCGTATCCATACTCCCTGGGATAGTCCTTCGGATAGGCAGCTTCCATCTGATGCGCCACGGTAGAAAGATCGGCTTGCGCCTTCTCCAGGGAAACTCCCGGCTTAAGCCGTCCGAATGCCGCAGAAATGAGCCGGAATTGCCGGTTTGCAATGTTGTTCGGATTTGCCCGGAACGGACACTGCGAGGTCGGCATGTACACATCGTTTTCCGCCGGATATTGAGGAATCGGCGGCAGCACCCCAATCACCGTATGCGGGCGATTGTTCATTTGAAAGACCTTGCCCACCACGTGCGGGTCTGCCCCTTGGTGGGTTTGCCAATACTTGAAGCTGAGGACCAAAACGGCGTCGGCATTTTTGTCTTCGTCGCTGGAAACGAACGTCCGACCCAGCAGCGGCTTCACTCCGAGCACGTCGAAAAAGTTTGCGGAAACCACGGCTGTTTGCACTCGTTCTGCAGTGTCGTTGCCGAGGAGCAGGAACATCATGCTGTGATACTCAACCACCGACTGCAGCGTGTGATTGCCGTCGCGGTAATCGAAAATTTCTTTGGGCGAGAAGTTCACATTGGCGAGGTTCGCCTTCTTAGCTTCCTGTTTCAGAACGACAAGCTGTGAGCCTTCTGCATAGGGCAGTGGCCGCAGCAGGACGCCGTAGACAACGCTGAAGATTGCTGTGTTCGCACCGATGCCCAGCGCCAAAGTAATTACAACCAGGGACGCAAATCCGGGATTGTGCAGGATCATCCGAATGCCGAAGCGGATGTCCTGGACCAAAGTTTCGAGCCAGGCGCCTGCGCGTATATCGCGGACCTTCTCCTTTACTTGCTCGGAGCCACCCAATTCCAGTTTGGCAGCGCGCTCGGCCTGGGCGCGGCCCATTCCTTCACGCATTCGCTCGGCGGTAAGTAGATCGAGGTAGGAAGAGACCTCCTGATTGAGGTCTTCGTCGAGCGCCGGTTTGTGCACAAGGTTCCGGAAAAAGCTGCGAATGCGTGCGAGGCTCATGAGTCACCAAAGAAAATGCAATTTACGTGGGGCGAGCAAATTTCGAGTTCTGCCCAGCGTCAGTACCGTGCCCAAGTCGGTACCGTTCCCGGTAGGGAATGGGTTACGGACTTGCACTCCTAACCCGACCGCTATCGCAGTCGGTTCTGACCTTTATCGTGTGCGCGGCGTTACCTTGCGCTGCCTGCTTACACCTAACTGGCGTCGATGTATTTCTCGGGAGTGCGATCGAACTGCTGTTTGTGTCCCTCGGAGCAGAAGTAATAATTCTTGCCCTTGTACACAGATTTCGGTGATGTCGCGGCACTCACATCCATGTCACACACCGCGCACAACGGATGTTCCTCGGTGGAAACGCGCTTCACGGCATAAATCTGGTTGGAATTCGGATCGGTCCACCCGGTGCCCTGATATTCCATCTGGTAAGCGGTGGCCTTCGCCACATCGGTTCCGTAGTAGCGCTCCACGACATGCAGAGCGAGATCGATCCCTGACGAGAGGCCGCCAGAAGTAGCAATGCTGCCATTGTCCACAAATCGAGCGCCGCGTTTGACCGCAATGTCGGGATAATTCATCGCCATCTGCTTGTAAGACGAGTGATGGGTAGTAGCCGCCTTGCCCGACAACAGACCGGTGTTTGCCAGCACAAAAGCTCCTGTACAGACTGACATCGTGATATCGGCCTGCTTGGCGGACTTGCGCAGCCATTCCTGCAGCGCCGGACTCGGGTTCTGCTGCGCCGACTGCGCGGGAATCACAATCACCTTCGGCGGGGGCGCATTCTGAAATGTGTAGTCGGGAACGATCTTCAATCCGGCGCTGGCCTTGATCGTCTTGGGCGTTTCTGCCACGGTGTAGAGCTGGAACATGTCCATCTTCATGTTGGCCATGTCGCCGGGAGCATAAGCGTCCTGAAAAACCTCCCATGGGCCGGCGAAATCGATGACCACCGCCCCCTCAGACAGCAAGAAAGCTACGGGTACGCCGTTTTCCGGCGGGGTGATGCGCGCATTACTGGCCGTCGCGGGCGCAGAGTTGTCGATCATGGTCCAAGCTGGAATTGTCGATGCGATGCCGAATGCCGCTGCGCTCTTGAAGAAGCTCCGTCTATTCATTTCTCTGCTCCTCGTTTTTTTATTTCGGAAGCTGGAAATTGGAAATTTATGAACTGGCCAGTGCTTGCGCAATCGCCAGCGAGATCCGTCCCCAACGTTCCGCTTCCGTCTCCAGTTGCTTTCGTCCCATTTTGGTAATGCGGTAGTACTTGGCCCGGCGGTTGTTCTCCGATTCTCCCCACTCGGAAACCACCCAACCCTCTTCCTCCATGCGGTGCAAAGCGGGGAAAAGCGATCCCGGCTTTACTTGGAATGTTCCGCCGGTGATCTGCTCTACTCGCCTTGCAATTCCCAAGCCATGCATTTCTTCGAGCGCCAGCGATTTCAGAATCAGCAAATCGAGCGTGCCCTGCAGCAGTGCGGTCTGTTCTTGCCCCACGTTCATTTCTCCTATCGACGTTCTGCAGGACGATAGGTGAGCGACGTATAGAGCGTCAATAGGAGAAAAGCCTCGGGACGAACGCGGCAGCGCGCGAGCCGCCTGATGGCTGCCCGAGGATCAGCATTGACCCAGGCCGCAGAGGCTGCGATGCCTGTTCGATTCCGAACATTTGCGCCTAAATGCGAACAGGCACACTGTTCGCCGGCGTGCGCGAACCCCTTCCACAGCTTCGGATTAAGCAGGGAACTGCTTGGCCGGGAATCTGCGTAAGTAACTTGGTCAGACTTATTGAGGAAGGTCCAATGCGCACCCTGCCGCAGGATGTTCGCTATGCCATCCGCCAGTTGTGGAAGTCTCCGACGTTCACCCTCACTGCCCTGCTGACTCTCGCTATTGGCATTGGCGCCAATGTGGTCGTCTTCGGAGTCGTGAACAGCCTGCTGCTGTCGCCCCTGCCCATTCCCAATCCTGAACAGGTCTATCAGCTTCAGCATAAGTCAAGCTCAGACATCAACAGCTCCTTCCCTGACTATCTCCAGGTGCGCGACCGCAACCATGTTTTTTCAGGGCTGGCGGCGACGCGCGTCATGCGTATCGGCCTGGAAGCGGCGGGCTCAGCGCAGCCGGTTTGGGGATTCGAAGTGACAGGGAATTACTTTGACATGCTCGGCGCTCGTCCCATGCTGGGACGATTCCTGTCTCCGACTGACGAACAAGGCGACCACGCCGGCGATGTTGCCGTGCTGAGTTATGCCTGCTGGAAGTCGCGCTTCGAGGGAAACCGCAACATTGTCGGTTCCACCATTCGCATCAATAAACATCCTTATACCGTCATAGGCGTCGCGCCGGCGGAGTTTCACGGCACAGAAAAATTCTTCTGGCCGGAGGTCTGGGTTCCAATCCTGAACGAGGAGCAGATCGAAGGATACAACTGGATTCATGAGCCGACGGACCAGAACTCATGGCTGGTGGGGCGCCTGAAAGCGGGAATTACGCCGAGCGAAGCGGAAGCCAATCTCAACACCATTGCCGCGCAACTGGCGCGCGAATTTCCCAACACCGACGGTCACCTCACCTACCGGCTTACCAAGCCGGGCTTTCTCGGCGACATGATGGGCGGTCCGGTGCGTGGCTTTATGTTCGGAGTGCTCTTCCTCGCCGCACTGGTCCTGCTTGCTGCCTGCGCCAATCTCGGAGGACTGCTGGCGGCGCGCACTTCAGACCGCGCGCGTGAATTGGCCATTCGCGTCGCCATCGGCTCCAGCCGCACTCGCATATTGCGGCAGCTCATCGTGGAATCTCTGACTGTCGCCCTTGCCGGCGGCCTGCTCGCGCTGTTCCTCTCTCAGACATTACTGCGGTTGATCAGCCAGTGGCATCCAATGGCCGACTTTCCCATTCAGTTCCTGGTAACGCCCGACGCGAAGCTCTATCTCTTCGCTTTCTTCATCTCTGTCGCTACCGGCATGATCTTCGGCTGCATGCCGGCGCGTCAGGTGTGGAGGACCGATCCTAATAGCGCTCTTCGCGGAGGCAGCGTCTCCGTACTGAACACGCGCAAACTGGCGTTTCGCGATCTGCTCCTCGGGGGACAGATCGCACTCTGCTGCCTGCTCGTCACCGCCTGTTTCGTTGCTCTGCGCGGGCTGGGTCGCGCCATTCAGACTCCGCTCGGCTTCAATCCGCAGGGCGTAACGCTGGCAAATTTCGATTTACATCTCGCCGATTACAGCAACGCTCAGGTACCGCAGATACAGCGGCAATTGCTGGATGCGGTTTCCAGCCTCCCAGGCGTCACCGCGGCTGCATTTTCTGACACCACACCCATGGCGCTCGATCAGTCGAGCACCAGCGTCTTCGATGAAGGGACCACGCAGTTCAACTCCACGACGCAGAAGCTGATTGCCAGCTACTACCAGGTGTCGCCCGGATATTTTGGCGCGGTCGGAACCACACTGCTGGCGGGACGGGAGTTCAATTGGCACGACGTGAAAGGCGCGCCTCGTGTTGCCGTAATCAATGGGATCTTTGCGGGCAAGATGTTTGGGACAACGAACGTAGTGGGCAAGCGATTCTGGGTCGGCGGCTTGTGGGAAATTGTAGGCGTCGCCCAGGACGGCAAATATGAAACCCTTACCGAAGATCTGCGTCCGGCGATCTTCTTTCCCATTCTGCAACGACCCAACACCTCTACCACTTTGATTGTGCGCTCAAGCTTGCCGCCCTCGCAGATGATTCCCGCGGTGCACCAGGCGATTAATCGCATCGATGCCAGCATCCCGCTGTTCACGCTCAGCTCCTGGCAGGACGCGCTCGGCATCATGATGCTGCCCGCGCTGGCAGCCACTGTTGCATTGAGCGTCTTCGGCGCGCTTGCAATTGTCCTGGCGATTACCGGCCTGTTTGGATTGGCTTCCTACTCCGTCAGCAAACGCCTGCGCGAGCTCGGAATCCGGATTGCTTTGGGCGCGCAGCAGCGACAGGTTCTGCGCGCGGCGCTGGGCAGGACTATCTCCCTGCTGGCATTTGGATCCCTGGCCGGCCTTCTTCTGGGCATGGCCGCGTCGAAGCTCCTGGCGAGCATCGTTTACCACGCTTCGGCGAACGACCCGCTGGTGCTTCTCGGCGTACTGTTTACCATGATGGTCGTCGGCGTGATCTCCGCATCGATCCCCGCGCGACGCGCCCTGGGAATTCATCCTATGCAGCTGTTGAGGGAAGAGTAAGAGTAGGGAACAGGTGACAGGGGACAGGTGACAGGGGACACGGCAGGGGACAGGACGGGGGAAGGGAATCGGAACAGATATTTCGAACCTGGCATCCTGAGCGAAGGTAGAGACGCGCTCTGCGCGGCTCTACCGCAGTCGAAGGATCTTTTGTTTCCGATGTTGGCGCTGTTTGCGCTGTTGGCTTTGCGTCTGCGCGAGGACTAAGCTCGGAGCTATGCTTTGCCCCCGGCGGATCCTTGTGGCCGCAGCGCTGACGACACTGGCCGCCATCTCCAGCGCCACGGCGCAGAGCCCTCCGCCGAAACCGCTATTCCAGATCGTCACGCAAAATCTGCCGCTGCCGGTTGCGGGCCAGCGCTACTCGGTCGCGCTCAAAGCAATAGGCGGACAGTTGCCGTATCACTGGTCGATTCAGGATCCAACGCTGCTGCCGCCCGGCCTCTTCTTCGACGCGCAGCGGGCAGTCATCTTCGGACGTCCGCAGTCGAATCACGAATTTTCCGTTCTTGTGCAAGTCTCGGATTCGTCACAGCCGGCATTGACGGTGTCCAAACTGCTGGTGGCGGCTTCAGGCGCTCCGCTCACCGTCACCTGGACTGCCAATCCTGAGGTGCAAAGCACCAACATTGTTGGCGCGGTCAAAGTCTCCAACGGCAGTAAGGACACGGTCGATACCACGGTGATCGTCGTCGCCGTGAACGAAACCGGCAAAGCGTTTGCGCTGCGCTACGAGCGCCTGAATCTTCCGCCGGGAACAGAGAGCCCCGATTTGAAATTCAATAACAATGTTCCCAGCGGACAGTATTCAGTCCACGTCGATGCCGTCGGCGAAGTGGCGGCAAAGAATGCGATCTACCGCGATCGCCGCCAGGTAGACGGCCTAGCCGTCCAGTAAAATCAGGCCGGCAACGCTCGCCCGCCGGCGTAACGCAACCGTCTGCACGAATTCACCTCATCGAAGCGCTCACGCCCAGCCAGCAGCGAGTAGCCAGCAGCCAGCAGCTACCAAGCAACTATTCCCGAGTTCCCGTCTTCCCATAAAGTCGGAACCGTCCGCGATAGCGGATGGGTGAGCTCGCCGTAATGTCGGAACCGTTCGCGGTAGCGAGTGGGTGAGCTTCATCTCCTGCGCTCTCGCGGGCTGACCCACGCACGACGGAGAACGGTTCTCAGCTATGACCATGACTTTCCGTTCAATCGCAATCGCATGTTTTTCTGCACTGCTGGTCTGCACGGCGTGCAACAACGATCCAGGGACCACACGCAAGCAGGCCGCCAGCGCTACCGAGCAGCTCAAGCGCGACACGCGCGAAGCCGCCGGCGACATCAAGAAAGGCGCAGAAACCGCCCGCACTCAGCTGACGGCGACGGCCCAGGGCGTGAAGGAAGGCATGGCCGACAAAGCGTCCTCCAAGGTGGACCTGAACACCGCAGACAAGCCGCAGATCATGGGCCTTCCCGGCATCGACGAACCGCAGGCAAACGCCATCATCGCCGATCGCCCTTACCGCCAGCCGCACGACGTAGTTCGCAAGGGAGCTATCACCGAAGATGAGTACAGCAAGATCGCTGGCAACGTGACCGTAAGCGCGCCGGCGAAGTAAGGGGGGGCGTCTCCCGTGAGAAAAAGGCCGCGTCCTGCCCTGAAGCCCCCTTACGCCGTGTCATCCCGGGCTGAGGAGCGAAGCGACGCCGGCGAAGGGCCCTGCGTTTGCTTTTTGCATTTGCAGTTGCTGTTGCCTTCCCCAAACCTAGGAGCTAGAAGCTAGTAGCCAGAACGTAGCTAACAGACAAAACCCGGGCGGGGGCGCCCGGTCTCCTTTGTTTTTTTTACGCAGGATGCTGCGCTGTCGATCTCCGCCCCGCCGCTCGCGTTCTCCCACACCATGTCCCCCGAGCTAAGGAACTGAAGCGACGCCGGCGAAAAGCTTGCACAGGAAATAAAGCGATGCACAGTCAGTCCTCAGATTCGCTGCTCACTCCCTGTTCGGTTCCCAAACTGGGAGCAGAAATGCCCGCGTAAGTCATTGGTGTAAAGAGCGATAGGTGCGGAATTCCCGCAATTCCCTGAGCCATTCCCTCAGCTTCGGTCGAAATCTACGGATTTTGGGCAGAATTTGAAGAAATCGCCGATCGTGATCGAAAAATTCCCTCAGAAATTCCCTCAAGCAGGGAATTTGCCGGTGCGGCGGAGAGCTACAGAATGCTCAATCGCTTGCCAACTTTTCCCAGCGTTTCCAGTGCCTGGTCGAGCTGCTCGCGCGTGTGCGTCGCCGTTATGATGGTGCGAATCCGCGCCTTGCCTTCGGGAACGGTTGGGAAGGCGATGCCGGTTGCCATTACGCCTTCGCTGAATAGCTCGCGCGAGAACTGCATCGCCAGCTTGCCTTCACCGACGATGATTGGAGTGATCGGGGTCTCGCTCGCCGGAGTGTTCTTTCCCCCGACGTTGAAGCCGAGATTGCCCAGCTCTTTCTTGAAATAACGAGTGTTTTCCCACAATTTTTCCATCAGCTGCGGCTCCTGTTCGAGCACCTCAAATGCGGCAATGCAGGTTGCTGCAACCGACGGTGGATGAGAAGTTGAGAACAGGAACGGCCTGGCGCGGTGATACAGAAAATCGATGAGATCCCGGGAGCCGCAGACGTATCCACCGAGCGCGCCGATAGCTTTCGACAGGGTGCCGACATGCACGTCCACTCGTCCGTG
>JAFAUE010000112.1 GCA_019243475.1 Acidobacteriota bacterium
GATCTCAGCTACGTGAAAGAAGTGGAGGTCAAGCGAAACGATGCCCACTCTCAGTGGGTGTGGGGCGCAGTGACCACAACCGGTCGGGCATTTCACGACCTGAAGCTGCTCTGGGAAGCGCGCCACCGCGAAGATGAGTATCTCGGATATCTGCTGAATGCTTACATCGCCGCCGGCAACGCCGTCCGCTGCGCCTGCGCGGGCGAGTTATACATGGACGTTGGGACGCTCGACGGCTATCATCAGGCGCTGAACTTCCTGCGCAAGCAAAGCCCAATTCGGGAACAGGCGGCGTGAGGGAAAGTGCAGCACTCGGCGGTTGGGCAAAGCAGCCGTCAGCGGTCAGCATTCGGCGTTCAGCCGGCCAACTGACTACAGCGCTTGGACAAGAGAACTTCCATCGCCTTTGGAAAACTAAGGAATAGGGAGGATTTAGCCAGCAGCGAGTAGCGAGCAGCCAGCAGCTCTCTTCTACGTACTCCGCGAGCGCAAGATCTCACGCACTTCGCGATTGATGCGGGCGGCGTCGCGGGTGGCGTTGTCAATCAATCCCGCCCAGCGCTGCGATGTCTCGTCCAGTTTCGATTGGCTGAGCAGGTAGGATGCCTGCATGATGGTTTCCAGCGAATTGCTCAGATCGTGCGCCAGCCGACGCAGTTCCGTGCTTATATCGGAGGGGATTTTAGAGGTCGGTTCCATCTGCGCGTGTACAGACATCTTAACCTTCTCGGAGTTAAGGTCGTAACTCTCACCCCCTTAGAAGCCAAAATGGGGACGAAGGTTGTCACGTAACCACCTAAAAGTTACCATTCTTTAGATGCAACTTACTGACTTCTAATGACATAGGACTCTCACCACCCTCTTCCACCATGTGCCCCCCGAACCATTCGATTATGTACGCCATCACGCCGGAACCCTCGCTGTCCGTTTTCTGGCGACGACGCTCCCCAGGGAGCCCGATCGATGTCCTGCAACTCACAGCCAGTAGCCAGCAGCTAGCAGCCAGCAGCGTCGTTTAAGATGAGAAGTTTCCTCACGCACACCAGGAGCCTTCCGTGAATCGCACTCTTCTTCTCATCGTCTTCCTCAGCTTCGGCGCGGCGGTCGCGCAGACTCGGCCCGCCACCGGACAGAACTCCACGCTGGTCGACCGCGTTGGTGACACCGGCTTCGTCCAGGTGAAGGCAGAAAGCTTCCGCACGCTCGACGCCAAGCAGCAGACGCTTGCCTACTGGCTCACGCAGGCAGCCATCGCGATCGACCCAATCATCTACGACCAGCTCTCGGCTTACGGATTGCGCGAGAAACGACTGCTTGAAGAAATTGTCGCGCACGACAAAGGCATCGATCCGCAACTCAGGAAGAAGATCACCGACTACGCGAAGCTGTTCTGGGGAAACCGCGGCAACCACAACGACCTCACTGCGCAAAAGTTCCTTCCGGCATTTACCTTTGACGAGTTGAAGAAGGCGGCGCTCACCGCGCAGAAAAACGGCGCCTTCAAATCGGCGTACGCAGATCTTCCCCCGCTCACGGACGAAGCCGCACTTACCAAAGAACTTGACGAGCTGAATCAGGCGATCTTCGATTCCAATTTTGAACCGATGGACACCGCCAAGAGTCCCGAGGGCGGCAAAGACATTATTCAGGCGAGTTCGAACACGTTTTATCCCGGGCTGTCGCTGAACGACCTCAAAGACTTCAAAGACGCGCACGCGCTTAACTCACGCGTCGTCCGCGGCAATGACGGCAAGTTCGAGGAGCAGGTGTATCGCGCGGGTACACCTGACGGCAGCGTTCCGCCCGGACTGTACGCGACCTACCTGAAGCGAGCGAATGAATATCTGGAAAAGGCGCAGGCCGCGGCCGATCCGCAGCAGGCGCAGGCCATCGGCGAGCTGATCCGCTACTACCAGACCGGCGATTACAACGATCTGCTCAAGTTCGACACCGACTGGGTGCAGGACAACGCCGTCGTCGATTTCGCCAACGGCTTCATCGAGGTCTATCGCGACGCCCGCGGCGCTAAGGGAAGCTCGCAGGCATTTGTCAGTGTGACCGACAAGAAAGTCACCGACGCGATGATCCACCTCGCGCAAAACGCCGAGTACTTCGAAGCGAAAGCGCCGTGGGACGCGAAGTACAAGAAGACAGCGTTCAAGCCGCCAGTGGTGAAAGCCATCGAGACGCTGGTGGAAACCGGCGACTTTTCTGTCCTCACTGTCGGCGACAACCTGCCTAATGAGAACGAAATTCACGAGAAGTACGGCACCAAGAATTTTCTTTTTACCGGCAGC
>JAFAUE010000323.1 GCA_019243475.1 Acidobacteriota bacterium
GCGAGATTGCGTTCAATGTTCTCGATTTCGACGGTAGCGTCGTCGACGAGAATGCCCACGGCGAGCGCCAGACCTCCAAGCGTCATGATGTTGATGGTCTCGCCCAGGGCGCTGAGCAGGATGATCGACACGCAGATGGAAAGAGGAATTGAGATGGTGATGACGATCGTCGGACGCCAGTCGCCAAGGAAGAGCAGGATCATCGCCGCCGTTAAGCAGGCGGCAATGGCCGCTTCGCGCAGCACGCCGTTGATCGAGCCGCGCACGAAAAGCGACTGGTCGAACAGCGTCTTAATCTCGACGTCCTGAGGGAGAGTCTCGGCGATCCGCGGAATGCGCTCCTTGATCTCCTTCACGATGTCCAGCGTCGAAGCTCCGCTATTCTTCATGATGCTGAGCAGCGTGCCGCGCACACCGTCCTGGCGCACGATGTTGGTCTGCGGCGTGAAGCCGTCGCGCACGTTGGCCACGTCGCGCACGTAGATCGTGGTTCCGTTCTTGGTCTGAATGGGAAGATCGTTCAGCTCGGCGACGGTCTGCGTGCTGGCGTTCATACGCACGCTCATCTCCAGTCCGCCGATCTTGGCCGTGCCAGTGGGCAAAATCAGGTTTTGCGCATCGACAGCGTTGACTACATCCACCGGAGTGAGTCCGTGTGCCTGGAGTGATTGCGTATCGAGGTCCACGGCGATCACTCGCGACTTGCCGCCGTAGGGGTAGGGAATGGCCACGCCTTTGACCGTCGTGAGCGGTGTGCGGATAAAGTTCAGCGTAAGGTCGTTGAGGTCCTGTTCAGGAACGCTCTTGCTGCTGACGCCGATCTGCACAATGGGAACGCTCGATGCGGTGTAAACGATGATCACCGGCGGCTGCGTGCCCGGAGGCAGCTGACGCACCATCTGCTGCGAGGTTGCCGTCACTTGCGCAATCGCCATCTGCAGATTCGCGGTTGGCTGGAAGTAAATCTTCTCGATTGCACGGCCGTTCAGCGCGATCGACTCGATGTGCTGAATGTCGTTCACCAGCGTCGTGAGTCCGCGCTCAGTGTTCGAGAGGAAGCGGTCAGCCATCTCCTGCGGCTGCATGCCGGCGTACTGCCACACGATGCTGATGACGGGAATGTTGATCTCAGGAAAGATGTCGATGGAGGTGCGCAGAATGACGATCGGCGTGAGGATCACGATCAGCAGCGCCATCACCACAAAGGTGTACGGCCGCCTTAATGCCAGCGCAACAATCCACATTTAAGCGAGAGACTCCGGCCTAGCTTTCGATTCTGCTACCAAAGCGGGAGATTCGATTATATTTCCGAAACAGAACGTATCGAATTTATTTTGTGTTAAGGTGACAGCAAATGCCGCCCAGCCTCGCGACCGAACAGAATACCGGAACCGGCGACCGGCGCCTGCCCGGCCGTCCGCGCAGCGAGGACGCGCGCAAGGCAATCCTGCGCAGCACGCTCAAGTTGCTGCAACAAAATGGTTTCCCGGAGCTTTCGATTGAGGCGATTGCGGCCGATGCCGACGTCGGCAAAGCGACCGTCTATCGCTGGTGGCCGAACAAGGCCGCGCTGGTGGCCGATGCTTTCTCAAGCAGCGCCGACGAAGAACTTCGTTTTCCCAACACCGGCTCGGTGCGCGCGGACCTCAGCATCCAGATGAAGCACCTGGTGCGAATCCTGCGTGGACGCCGCGGACGAATCGTTGCTGCACTCGTCGGTGGAGGGCAGTCGGACCCGGAGTTGATCGAAGCGTTTCGCGACCGATTCATGATGCCGCGCCGCCAGGAGGCATATGAGACTCTCCGCCGCGGCATCGAACGCGGCGAGCTGCCCAAGAGTCTTAACATGGATCTCGCGCTCGACACGCTGTATGGATCGATCTACATGCGTTTCCTGATCCGGCAGACGGGGCTGACAGAAGAGTTTGTGGATGAGGTAGTGAGCGCTGTGATGGACGGAGTGTCGGAGCGGTAGAGCGCATCAGCGACGCTCTTAGATTTTGAATGCCTATTTTTCCCTAGAATCTCAACTTACGCCAGGTTCAGCGCGCGCTTGAACGATCCGCGTTCGTTCATGATTTTTTCCTGCAGCAGTGTGATGGCATAGATCAGCTGCTCAGGACGCGGTGGGCAACCGGGGACGTAGATGTCCACCGGGATCACCTGGTTCACACCTTGAACCAGCGCATAGTTGTTGAACACCCCGCCCGAAGTTGCGCATGCGCCCATGGAGATGACCCATTTCGGTTCGGGCATCTGTTCGTACAGGCGGCGGATCACGGGAGCCATCTTCTGCGAGACGCGGCCGGCGATGATCATCAAGTCGGACTGCCGCGGTGAAGGCCGGAACACTTCCGCGCCAAAGCGCGCAATGTCAAAACGGGAAGCTCCCATCGACATCATTTCAATCGCGCAGCAGGCAAGGCCAAACGTCATCGGCCAGATGGAGCTCTTGCGCATCCAGTTGACGACCTTGTCGAGCGAGGTGAGCAGCACACCTTCGGGCACGTCCTCACCGAAGTTCACCTCTTCCACCCGGTTGCGGTTGTCCTGCATCTT
>JAFAUE010000126.1 GCA_019243475.1 Acidobacteriota bacterium
GTATCGAGCAACTCGCGCAGGCCGGCGATCTCATACGTCTCCTCGCCATTTAGCCCGAGCGACTCCGGATCGTCTTCCGACAGGAACTGCAGCGGGAGGATGCCCATGCCGACCAGGTTCGAGCGATGGATGCGCTCATAGCTCTGCGCAATCACCGCCTTCACTCCCAGCAGCATCGGACCCTTGGCCGCCCAGTCTCGCGACGAGCCCGAGCCGTATTCTTTCCCGGCAAGAATAATCAGGGGCACGCGCTCTGCCTGATACTTCATCGAAGCTTCGAAGATGCTGGTCACTTCGTTGGTCGGAAGATATCGCGTCACGCCGCCCTCTGTGCCCGGCGCCAGCTTGTTGCGCAGACGCACATTGGCAAATGTCCCGCGCACCATGACTTCGTGATTGCCCCGGCGAGAGCCATAGGAGTTGAAGTCGTGCGGCTTCACTCCGTGCTCGACCAGATATTTGCCCGCAGGAGAGTTTTGCTTGATCGATCCGGCCGGCGAAATGTGATCGGTGGTAACGCTGTCGCCAAGCCAGGCCAGCACGCGAGCGCCTTTAATGTCTCTGACTGGCGCGGGCTGCACCGGCATGTCGTCGAAGTACGGGGCGCGCTTGATGTAGGTTGAATCCTTGTCCCACGCGTAGGTCTCACCTTGCGGGACCTTCAACTTCTGCCAGTGCTCGTCGCCCTCGCTGATGTTTTCGTAATTTCCGCGGAACATCTCCGAGTCGATGCATTGGCGCACGACCTCATCGACTTCCTGCTGCGTTGGCCAAATGTCGCGGAGAAAGATGTCTTTTCCGTCTGCCCCGCGGCCCAGCGGCTCGGTCAGCAGATCGTGATCGATGCGTCCCGCGAGCGCGTAGGCGACCACCAGCGGGGGCGACATCAGATAGTTTGCGCGCACCTCGGAGTTAATGCGGCCTTCGAAATTCCTGTTTCCGGAAAGCACAGAGACGGCCACCAGCGAGTGCTCGTCGATGGTTTTGGAGACGTCCGCGGGCAGCGGTCCGGAGTTGCCGATGCACGTCGTGCATCCGTATCCGGCAATGCTGAAGCCGAGCTTGTCCAGATAGGGCATCAAGCCGGCCTTCTTGTAGTACTCAGTCACGACTCGCGAGCCCGGTGCCACCGACGTCTTGACCCACGGCGCAGTCGAGAGCCCGCGCCGAGCCGCCTTCTTGGCCAGCAGTCCGGCAGCAATCATCACCGCAGGATTCGACGTGTTGGTGCAGCTGGTAATGGCGGCGATGACCACCGATCCGTGGTCGAGATATTTGCTTACGTCGATGCGATGTTTTTTCCCGACCGGCTCGATGACTTCGTCATGCGTCCCCTCGGCGCCCGGAGCAGTCGGGTTGCCGCCTTCACCCTCCCAGCGCATCACCTGGCGGGCCGCAGCCTTGGCTTTCGGACTCAGCAGCGTCGGCAGCTCGTGCTTGAAGTTGGCAGCCGCCTGCGAGAGCGGCACGCGGTCCTGCGGACGCCGCGGACCGGCAACGCTCGGCTCCACGGTCGCCAGGTCGAGCGAGACCACCTCGGAATACGTGGCATGCGGCGAGTCTTTCGTATGGAACATGCCTTGCTCTTTGGAGTAAGCATCGATCAGCGCGATCGATTCGTCGCTGCGTCCGGTCATGCGCAGATAGCGCAGCGTTTCTTTGTCCACCGGGAAGATGCCGCAGGTCGCGCCGTACTCCGGAGCCATGTTGGCGATGGTCGCGCGATCGGCCAGTGGAAGCTCGGAGAGTCCGTCGCCGAAGAACTCGACAAACTTACCCACCACACCGGTCTTGCGCAGCATTTCGGTCACGGTGAGCACGAGATCCGTGGCTGTAGAACCTTCTTTCAACTTGCCCGTCAGTTTGAATCCGACCACTTGCGGCAGCAGCATCGAAACCGGCTGGCCCAGCATTGCCGCCTCCGCCTCGATTCCGCCCACACCCCAGCCCAACACGCCGAGGCCGTTGATCATTGTGGTGTGCGAGTCGGTGCCGACCAGCGTGTCGGGATAGGCCTGAAGCGCGCCGTCCACCACATGCGCGAAGACCACACGCGCCAGGTACTCGAGATTGATCTGGTGGACGATT
>JAFAUE010000333.1 GCA_019243475.1 Acidobacteriota bacterium
CTGGCCTTGAGTAATGTCAGATGGATAAACGTTGACGGTAACTGTGGGCTGCGGAGCTGGCGCAGGCGGAGCCTGAACTTTCGCCGTAACCGGTTTCTTGGCGCAACCCGTGACCAGCAGCAGCGCTGCGGCCAGGGTCAGTACGAATGTAAGCAATGATGCACGAGACTTCATAGCAATGCTCCTTACGTCCCATGTAGAGACGCTTTCAAATTGTGAGTAGGTTCAGAAAAAGAATTTTTGAGAGGTATTCTGCAAATCAGCAGCGGAGGGCACCGGCAATCGGGGGCGATGCCAAGTTTTCCTCAACGGTGAAAACGCTGAGGAAAACTCTGACCCTTGAGGCCGGAGACAGTATCCCTAAGAAAAGAAAGGCTGCGGCCTGCATGAGCAGCACAAAGAGCAGGGCGGCACGCTGAGCCCGCAGCGCCGAAGCTGGTCCGTGCACCACGATGCAGGGCACGTGCACGACAGGCGTCATCAGCAGAACCACGATGCAGAGGCCTGCTGTGAGCAGGAAGACCTCGACAATCTGCCGCGAACTCATGAGCGTAAGTATCCCGCCAATGGAACCCGGAAATCAATCCAGAGTCTCTCTCCTAGGTAACAGAAGTTCTAAGACATTGGGCAGAACTCCTAGCCGTTTTCTCCTTCATCGCGCCATCGGGCATCGCAGTGATTGCATCCCCATTCGTTTTTTGCGAGCGGCAGCGGCAGGCTGAAGAGCCAGGCCGAGGTCAGCCCCAGGCCTCGATGCACTCCCTCAAAGTGAATGTCCACCGATCCGCATTTGGGGCACTTTGGCTGCAGAAATCCCTCGGCAGAATCTATCTCGAATTCTTCCGGGACTTGCTGGGAAAGGACTTCTTCTGCACGCTCAGCGTCTTCCTCCCGTACCTGCAAGCGTAAATTTCCAATTACGTTGGAAAGAAACCAGTTCATACGGACGAGGTTTTCGTCTGCCACGAAGGATTCAATCCCAGCAGAAGCCAGCAGTCCGCGGGCCAGCATCGCTTCTTCGAGATCGCGAACTCGAGCCACAGTCAACAATTGCGGATGTGGAGGCTCGGGCTGCGGCGGTTCCTCCGTAAGTTCCAAATGTCCGCCGCGACGTTCGATTTCCTTTCCCAGAGCCTGCCGCGCCACATCGGTTAGATCGTCCGCGGCGGCTACCAATTTATCGAGTTCTTCGTCGCTCATGGTTACGTACAACTGCCCGAGACGTCTTCGTTCTTGCTCTGGATCGATTTGGGTCATTCAACACCGCGGATGTATCGACGTCGCACGATTAGCGCAGACTACGCCGCGCTTTCCTGAAGCTCTCCCCCACATCGCGTAGCTCTTCCAGGAGCGAGGCCTTGCTACCCGGCGGCAAATTTCGCCGATGTTCACGGCGTCGCTCTTTGTCCGGGTTGCGAGGCTCGTTATCAGTGGGTGGGTATTTGGCGAGAAATTCTTCCCATTTTTGCTCCAGCCCGAAACGACCGATCACACCGCGAAGTTTGCGCAGGTCTACGCGCTTTTGTTCCAGGAACGCAGTAATGCGCTGGAAGTCTTTGGTTCGTCCGGTCTGCAAGCAGATCGCAACCAGATGCTCCGGCTGCATGATACGGACATTCCTGACACCCTGGACTGTCACGCTGGCGGCTTGTTCAATGGCTTCACGTTCTAAGCCGCTTGTCGGGTGCAGGAATTCGACGTCCCATCCTTCGATCTGGATGAATTGACCTCGCGGTTTATATCCGCGACCCGTGAGATACCCATAGATTTCAGAGAGACTGAGTAATCCGCTTTTCAATGGGAGCTCGACGAATATGTCCAGGTCCTTGGTGGTAAACGGCTCAAGCCACATGCTTGCAGCGATGGCTCCGCCAATCGCGTATTCTCCGATCACTCCCGCACGTCGCATGTCGTTTACCACGCGAAGAGTTTCGCGCATCGCGCCCTACACCCCCGCCACACCGTAGCTGACTTTACAATAACCCGCCCAACTCCACGACATTCTTGTTCATCAGCGCCTTGCTGCCCGCAGCGGTCCTCTCCACCGTCGCCAAACATAGATCCACAGCGGCGCAATCATCGGATACATCAGCCAGCTGGCTTCTGTGCCTAGCGGTCCGCCCGTCAGCCATGCCGGGCCATGGAAGCTGGTATTGAGCAGATGTTTGGCCGGGACTCGCCCGCCATTGGGTGTTCCAATAACGAAAAGCTGCATGTAGTCAAATGCAATGTGAAAGCCGACCGCGAACCAAAGCGTTCCGGTGCGCAGCAGGCTGTAGCTGAGCAGAAGGCTAATAGAGATGAGGGTGATAACGTCCCAGACGTTCTCGTCCGGCTTGAAGAAATAATGCAGCGCCGCAAAGATGAGCGCGATCACGATCGACGCCGGCCAGAAGCCAATGCTCTCCCATAACGTGATTTGCAGGTAGGAGCGAAACCAAAACTCTTCCGCGACTCCAATACAGATATTCGCAACCAGCCACGCGAGCGCAGCGAAGAAAACGTCGCTACCATAAAGCGCCAGACCGCCAACCTGCATGGCGCCGAGAAGCAGCATTCCTAGACCAACAGCGCCGGCCATCAGCACTCCGGCAATCAAACCCTCCACGGTCTCTCGACTCATCGCTCGATTTACCGGGAGACCATAGCTATCGATGCGCCGACGTTCGTAGAGCGCGAACGCTCCGGTCGTCACCAAGGCAATCGTGAAATTGCTGAGCTCGCCCAGGCCAATGCCGCCCGGCGTAAGTCCCGGTGCGATGCCGAGCCAATTGCCCAGGATGAAGAACGGAGTTCCCAAAACGGGACCGAGCAACGCTCCGGCAACAACGAAGATCAATGCTCGCCAGATAGGTCGAAGCTTGCCGTCGATCCCAATTAACGGATTTTTGCCGGAATCATCAGGGGCAATTTTGCCGGCTGGCTGCGGAGAGGCACTCGGCTCAGACATGCACCGGCAAGAATGCCACAACGTGTTACACTTGAGGCGAATATAAGGCGAATACGAGAATTCTGAATGGACAGCCTTCCCCTATACCCGGGCGTTCCGCCGCCGCATCTCGTCGGCATCGCCAGGCTGGCTAGTCAAGCCGAATATGTGGACAGCGGCCACCAGGTCGAGTTCTTCTCCCTCCCGGTGCGTTCCATCCTCAACCGCTGCGAGTCACGCCGGAATCTGCCGTTCACCTGGACGATCAATCCGTACCGCGGATGCGAGTTCGCCTGTAAATACTGCTACGCGCGCTATACGCACGACTTCATGGAAATCCGCGATCCCGACGAATTCGAGCACAAGATCTTTGTGAAAGAGGAAGCCGCGTGGCTGCTGCGGCGTGATCTGAAGAAAGTCAAAAAAGGCGAGGAAATCGCCATCGGTACGGCCACGGACCCTTATCAGCCAGCCGAACGCAGGCACCGCGTCACGCGCTCGCTCCTGGAAGAGCTTTCGAGGCATCGCGGACTCGAAATCGGAATCGTCACCAAATCAACGCTCGTCTTGCGTGACATCGACGTGCTGAAACGTGTTTCCGAACAGAACGCGATTGGCGTGCACATCACGGTAACGACTATCCACTGCGAGTTGGCGCGAATCACCGAACCACGAGCGCCGCGCCCTGATCTGCGCCTCGAAGCTGTGCGCAAGCTGAATGACGCCGGAATTCCTACGGGCATAATCTGCGCGCCGGTGCTGCCGGGAATCACAGACAAGCCCAGCGACCTGGAAGCGCTGGTAAAAATGGCGGCTGAAGCCGGCGCGACGAATATCTTCGCCAATCCGCTTTTTCTCAAACCTTGCTCACGGGCAGTCTTCCTGCCGTTTGTGCGTGAGCGTTTTCCGGAGTTGGGCGCGCGCTATGAGCAAATGTACGGCGAGCGCGATTTCGCGTCGGACGTCTATCGCAAACATCTATCGGCGCTGATGGGAAAATTCAAGAAAAAATATGGCATCGGCGCGCCCGGACCAAGAGGCCCGCTGCGCGAAACCGTGCAGATGCCAAGTGACGAGCAGTTGCAGTTGTTCTGAAAGCAGCTTCCAAGCTGCTAAGCTCCTGAGCTTCTAAGCTGACCCGACTACCACGTCGTGGGCGCGCGAACATTCGTCTTTGCATGGCTCAGAAGCTTAGGAGCTTAGCAGCTTAGGAGCTGCTTCTCACAACCCCAACTCTGCCGCGACCTTCTTCATCGCCTCAATGCAGAAGGCGATGTGCTCGTCGAGATCTACTCCCAGCGCCGCAGCGCCGTTGATAATGTCATCGCGGGAAACACTTCTGGCGAACGCTTTGTCCTTCATCTTTTTCCTAATCGACTTCGCATCCACCTCGGCGAGCGACTTCGAGGGTTTCACCAGCGCGGTCGCGGTAATGAATCCGGCAAGCTCATCGCAGGCGAACAACGTCTTCTCCATGTGAGTCTCTCGGCTCACGCCGGCATAGTCGGCGTGCGAGAGGATCGCTCGACGTATATCCTCGGGATAGCCCTGCTCCTCAAGAATCTTGTTGCCGACGAACGGATGCTGTTCTGGAGTGGGAAATTTTTCGTAATCGAAGTCGTGCAGCAGTCCGGTAACGGAGTATCTGCGCTCGAGTGCATCGGCCTCGGCCTCGCTGAGTGCGTTGTCTCGAGCAAATTTCTGCGCGTACGCCCTCATGCACGCCTCGACCGCCCTAGCATGCTTCCGCAAACTCTCCGAGTGGGTGTATTCAGTTAGTAAACTCCATGCTGTCTCACGGGATTGCAGGTTATTTCCCATGTTTTCTCCCATGTTTCTCTGGTCAAACTGGACTGTTTCACCATGTTTTCTTAGGATTTTTTCTTGACTTCGTACCCCAGAGTACCGCAAAGTACGCAAAGCGCGAATCGGAAAGCTTCAGTTCCCATTTCGGGCTTTTGTTTGAGAGTGCCTCGCTCTGGCAGCTCCCAAACGACATGGCAACGACGCTCGCACCCGTTGACTCACGGGAGGTTGTGAGATGCGACCATTGTTATCTCGTCCAATTCCGGACCATCAGCAACAATTGTAGGAAGTGCCGGGCGTCGCTCGATGAGGAACCCGAGCCGATAGTCTCAACGCCCGAACCGCGTCCGGCGATTGAAGACGGCGGTTCGCACCCGCAAATCCAGATCGCGCTTGCCATTCGTTCCCTGCGCCGCCGTTCCGGGCTCAGCCAGCGCCAGCTTGCCGGACGCATGCAGGTGCCGCGAACTTACGTGTCGAAGATCGAGAACGAGAAGGCAACGCCTACGCTGTCCTCGCTCGCTCGACTGGCGCACGCGCTCGAAGTGACGATTCCCGATCTGCTGCGCGGCGATGGACGCGCGCGCGAAGACGAAATCGCCGCGCTGGCAGGAGATCCGTTCGTCGCCGAGGTTGCGCCGTTCATCTTTCAGCTCGATCCCATGCAGCGTTCGAGCGTGATGATGCAAATGTGCGAATTGGCTACGCGTCCGCGTCGCAAAGTCTAGTTCCCTCCCCTGGGTTCACGCCCGCGTACAAGGCCGGTCCCGAACATCGGGATCGGCTTTTGTGTTGGAAGCTCCGGAGCTTCGACGCTTCGACCCCTTGCTACACTGAAAAGAGCTGAACAATTTCTGCCTTGGTCACTCTGGAAAAAATTCAACAGGCTCAGCAACGCCTGCGCGGCGTCGCGGTGCGCACGCCGCTGCTGCGCGTCGGCTTCAAGGAAGGCGAGCTCTTTCTCAAGCCGGAAAACCTGCAGCCGATCGGTTCTTTCAAATTGCGCGGCGCATACAACAAGATCGCTGTCCTCACCCCGGAGCAGCGCAAACGTGGAGTGATCGCTTACTCCAGCGGAAATCATGCGCAGGGAGTCGCCTACGCCGCGCGAGCCATGGCGTGCCGGGCGACCATTGTGATGCCCAACAACTCTCCGGCACTCAAGCTGGAGAAGACGAAAGCGCTGGGCGCGGAAGTGGTAATTGTTGGTCCGGCCAGCGACGAGCGCAAGGCCCGAGCCGAGCAGCTTGCTACTGAACACGGCTATGCTCTGGTGCCTCCATACGACGACGAAGCCATCATCGCCGGCCAGGGCACAATGGGTCTGGAAATCCTGGAGGACCTGGCCGACGTGAACACCGTGCTGGTCTGCGTGGGCGGCGGCGGAATGATCAGCGGCATCGCCGCAGCGCTAAAGAGCGTTCGACCAGACACGAAGGTATTCGGGGTCGAATCGGAACTCGGTGCGAAAGCCAGAGCCAGTTTCGAAGCGGGAAAACGGCTGGCTTTTCCGGCTGAAGAGACCTCGCGCACAATCGCCGACGGCCTGCGTACCCAGAGTGTAGGCGAATGCAACTTCGACCATATTCAACGCTTTGTCGATGGTTTTATCAGCGTAAGCGAGGACGAAATCCGAGAATCTGTCCGCCGGCTTGCTTCCGACGCGCATCTGGTCGCCGAGCCAAGTGGCGCGGTGCCGACAGCCGGGGCTCTTTTTCATCGCAACGAATTTCCTTCCCAGGGGAAGACGGTCGCGATCGTCAGCGGAGGCAACATCGCGCCCGAGATGCTCAAAACGCTGCTCTGCACCTCTCCGCAGTAGCCAGCCTCACTCCTTCGTATAATCGAAGTTTGCCCTTCCCATCATGATTCAGACACTCTTCGGCAGCCTCGACGAGGAAAAAAATAAAAAGCCAGGCCTTCTCGATCGCATGAAGGAGGCGGTCTCGCGCACGCGCGAGAACCTCAGCGAGCGCATCGACGAAATCGTCGCCTTTAATAAGGAGATCGATGCCAATACGCTGGACGATCTCGAAGCCACGCTCATCGCCGCTGACTTAGGCACGGGGACTACGCAGCAAGTGCTGGAGGCGCTGCGCGAGCGCGCCACCCACCGGCAGATCGGCAATATCGACGAACTGAAGCGCTTGCTAAAAGAGCAGATTGCCGGAATCCTGAACGGCGCTTCGAACGTTCCACCACGCTCGGTGAACGGTCCCGAAGTGATACTCGTTGTGGGAGTGAACGGCACCGGCAAGACGACCACCATCGGAAAGCTGGCGAACACGCTGCGCGGCCAGGGCAAGACAGTTCTCCTCTGCGCCTCTGACACATTCCGCGCGGCCGCGATCGAGCAGCTTGAAGTCTGGGGAAGCCGGACTGGAGTGGAAGTCATCAAGACCAAACCGGGAGGCGATCCGTCGGCGGTGCTCTTCGATGCGCTGACTGCGGCCAAAGCCAGGAATACCGATTACGTGATTGTGGACACAGCAGGCCGCCTGCACACCAAGCAGAACCTGATGGCAGAACTGGAAAAGATGCGGCGTACGGCGCAAAAAGTAATCTCCGACGCTCCACACGAGACGCTGCTCGTAATGGATGCAACCACCGGGCAGAATGGACTGCAACAAGCGCGGCAGTTCACGCAGTCGGCGGGGGTCAGCGGTATCGTGCTCACAAAGCTCGATGGCACCGCCAAAGGCGGAGTCGTGGTAGCAATCTCGCGGGAACTTGGTCTGCCGGTGCGCTACGTTGGAGTGGGCGAAAAGGCTGGAGATCTGCTGCCCTTCGATTCACAGGCCTTTGTCGATTCCCTGTTTGCATAAGCAACCATGCCGGCGAACGATCACGAACGGCTCATGCAGCGCGCGCTCGACCTTGCTCGTCAAGGCACGGGCCAGACATCTCCCAATCCGCTGGTTGGAGCCGTGATCGTCGATGAAAGCGGCCAGATTGTCGGGGAAGGTGCTTACACCTATGACGGCTTGAAGCATGCCGAGGTTCTGGCCCTGGAAAAGGCAGGCGCTCGCGGCGCCACGCTGTACGTGAATCTTGAACCATGTTCACACGCCGGGCGTACCGGCCCGTGCGCCGACGCCGTTGCCAAATCGGGAATTGCGCGTGTGTATTCCGCCATGGCAGACCCCAATCCACTGGTCTCGGGAAAAGGATTTGAGAAGCTCAAAGCGGCAGGCGTCGAGGTGCACTGCGGACTGCTCCAGACCGAAGCGCGCAAATTGAACGAAGCCTTCGCCAAGTACATTACGCAAAAAACGCCGCTAGTCACGCTGAAAGCCGGCATGACTCTCGACGGCAAGATCGCGCCTCCATACACGCCTCCCAGCG
>JAFAUE010000357.1 GCA_019243475.1 Acidobacteriota bacterium
GCATGTTTGGATTTCCCGAAGCATCACGCTGCGCGTCAGAGATCGAGCAACTTCTGGAAACGAAGGATCGTTCGCTCGATGCGTTCGGCAAACTGTTGCAAGACCTGGAGCAGCAGATAACGTAGGGGAGCCGCTAGACCTCAGAGACTTTTGCCTGCCGCCGGCCCGTCAGATAGAAATAAACTGCCGGAGTCACGAGCAGCGAGAGAACCATCGAGATAAGGATGCCGCCGATAACCGCAATGGCAAGCGGCTGCAGCATCTCCGAGCCCGAACCGAGAGCGAACGCCAACGGCAACATGCCAGCAACTGCGGCAATAGCCGTCATTGCAATCGGTCGCAGACGACGCCGGCCGGCGCGCATCATTGCGTCTTCAGGTTCGAATCCGGCGCGGCGGAATTCGTGCTCGGCATCGAGCAGTAAAATTCCATTTTTTGCAACGATGCCAATCACCATGATTACGCCCATGAAGGCTGAGACGCTGAAGCTGGTGCGGGTGATGAGCAGAGCGAGAAAGACACCCGCGGTGGAAAGTAGCGCAGAAGAAAGGATTGCGGTTGGCGCTGAGAAGCTGCGGAATTCGAATAGCAGCACGGCAAACACAAAGGCGAAGGCCATCACGAACACAAAAACGAAATCGCGGAACGTCTGCTGCTGCTCGGCGTAAAGGCCGCCGTATTCAACCCGTACCGAAGACGGCAAGTTCAACTTAGCGATTACGTCTTTTACTTTACTCATTCCCGATCCGAGATCCAGACCTTCGAAGCGAGCCGTGACTTCAAGATCCCGCTGCAGGTTTTCACGGCGGATCTCTGTTTGTCCGGGCAGCTGCGTGACTGTGGCCAGCGTTCCCAAAGTGGCAGTTCGGCCGGCGGAACTCACGAGCAGCGTGTTGTTCATCGCCTCGATGCTGGCGCGGTTTGCATCGGGAAACCTCACGCGAACCGTGTAGGCGCGATCGTTGACTACGACTGGCGTAGCGGCTGGCTCACCTTCAAGAATGGCGGAAGCGTCGATGGCTACTTCGTCCGGACTGAAGCCTGCCCTCGCCGTAGTCGCGGGGTCAATCTGATAGTTCACTGCCGGTCCGCTGGTGGTGTTCTCGACCCCATTCTGCACGTCCACTACACCGTTAATCTTTGAGATGGCATCGGCCACTTGCGGCCCGAGCTTCTGCAGAAGATTGCCGTCAGGATTAAACAGTTTTATCACCGCCGGCTCAGGCGCGCTGGTCAGGTCACCGATCATGTCCTGTAGCAGTTCGGGAAATTCGGTATCGAGTTCCGGCTCCGCCTGCTTGACCTTGCTGCGCAGGTCCTGGATGACCTCCTCCGATGACTTGTCATGATTAGCTTTGAGCTTTACCGAAATGTCGCCAGTGTTCGCTTCGGTCACAGCAGCGAGGCCAAGCTGTAGTCCAGTTCGGCGCGATGTGCTCTCTACGTCCGGCTCGGAACGAATGATCTGCTCCACATGATTGACCACGCGGTTGGTCTCGGCCAACGAACTGCCGGGAGGCATGATGTAGTCGACAATGAACCCGCCCTCATCCATCGAGGGGAGGAGATCGGAACCGAGGCTGCGGTAGCACAAGTAAGCCACAACGATGAGCACTAGGCTCAAAGCGGCGAGCAGCAATGGCCGTTCCAGCGCCCGCCGCAACCATCTCTCATAAAAATTGACGACCGCATGGAAACGCTTGCCATACGACGCCTCCTCCGCCTGAATCATGTGCTCGAGACGTTCGCGCTCGCTCCATCCGGCAGTGCTGGCCTCGTCCAGCTCGTGTTCCGTCTTGCGCTTCACGAAATATTGGCTCAGGTTGGGAGTCCAGGTAAGTGCCAGCGCAAGCGAAGTGAACAGCGATACACCCATGGTGACAGCTAATGCGCGGAAGAACGTGCCGTAAACCCCATGAATGACAACCAGCGGAAGGAAGACGACGATCGGTGTCACCGTGGAGCCAATCAGCGGAGCGGTGACTTCGCGCAGCGCGCTGTAGATTGCCTGGAACCTGCTTTGCCCAAGGTCTCGGTGAAGCGCGATGTTCTCGATCACTACGATGGCGTCGTCGATGACCAGCCCGACGGCGGCCGCCAATCCTCCCAGCGTCATCAAATTGAAGCTCTCGCCCATAAATTTAAGGACGATGAAGGTAATGACAATCGTGATGGGAATCACCAGCCCGGCGACAGCCGAGCTTCCCCAGTCGCGCAAGAAGACGACGATAACGATCGAGGCCAATACCAACCCAATGAGAATCGCGTCGCGCACGCTCTTGATCGAGGCACGCACCAACCCAGACTGGTCGTAGTACGGCGTGAGCTTGATGCCCGGCGGCAGCGTCTTGCGCAGCTCTTCAATCTTTGCGTTCACCTCGTCTGCGACCGTCACTGTGTTGCTTGAGGGTTGACGATTAATGGAGAGCAGTACCGCTGGTTTGCCGTTGGCCGTGACAACTGTGTACTTCGGCTTCACGCTGTTCGTCACGGCTGCTACGTCGGCGATATGAATGGGAATGCCGGCTTGATTGGCCTTGACTACAATTTGCCCCAGCTGGTCAGGACTCCGGACCTGACCGTTAACAAGTCCGAGCACCAGCTGATGGTTGGACTGAATCAGTCCGGGCGAATCGACGGTGTTTGTTTTGGCAACGGCGTTCAGAATGTCCTGAACCGTAACTGAAGCGCTGAGCAGCTTCGACGGATCTGGGGTTATAAGGTATTCCGGCTCATCGCCACCCTGCACAATTACGGTTGATACGCCGCTTAGCCGATTTAGCTGCGGCTTCAGCTCGTAGGTCGCCAGCTCCCAAAGCTGAGTTTGCGGGACCGTATCGGAAGTCAGGCTGAATCCCATGATGGGAAAACTTGCGAAGGTCAGTCGATGCGTATCGATCTTGGCGGTATTCGGCAGAGTAGTCTGCATCTGCGCGACCGCCGAATCGACGAGCTGGAGCGTGGTGACCATATTCACGTTCCAGTCGAAGTAGAGATCGACTTCGGCCGAGCCACGACTGGTGATGGAGTTCACGCGTTGCAGACCTGGCACGCTGTTTACGGCGTCTTCCACCGGACGGGTGATCGTGACCATCATTTGATCGATCGGCATCACGCCGTTGTCGATTCCAATGATGATCCGGGGAAAGTCCACTTCGGGAAACACCGCAACGGGAATGGTGAAAGCGAGATAGGCTCCCATGATCGCCAGCGCGGCGATCAGGAAGATCAGAGGCTTGGAAAAGCGCGAGAACCAGAAGTCGCCCGGAGGAGCTGGAACCGGGCGAGGCTCGTCAATCGCTGTGACTTTAGTGGCCATGCTTTTGACTACTTCTCGACCGCATCCCCCTTATCTTTATCTTTCTCGTCGCCGCCCTCTTTACCGGGCTGGGGCGGAGCTTCCACCTTTACTTTAGTGTTGTCAGGCAGACCATACGCGCCCGCCGTCACGACTTGCTCTCCGGGCTTTACGCCTTTCGTGAGCTGTATCGAATCCGAAGCTTGAATTCCCGTTTCGACATCGCGCTTGTGCGCAACATTGTCGCTGCCAATTACCATGACGGATTTCTTTCCGTCTTCGTCTGTGACAATCGCATCGGGGGGTACCACTAGTGCCTTATCCACGGTTTGCGCTGTCATGGAAATGGAGGCGGAAGTGCCGGCCTTCATGGCGCCTTCTTTGTTGGCTGCCTGCACCCAGACTTCGACGGTAGTGCTGCCGGGATCGAGCGCCGGACTAACCATCGTCACCTTTCCCTTAATGGGCTCGTCGGCTCCGGGGACGGTAATCGTCGCCTCATCGCCTTTTTTCAGCAGCGCAGCCTGATTCTGCGGGATGTGCGCTTTGGCTACCATTTGCGACAGATTCATCACGGTCACGAGCGGAGCTCCAGCCTGCGGCATCATTCCGGGATACCAGGGACCATCCGTGACCACACCGTCAATCGGGCTGCGAATCTCGGAGTACCCGAGCTGCGCATCGGCATTCTTCGAGACGCCCTCAGCCGCCTTCAATTGGCCGGCCACCGACCTCAGCTCCTGCTGATGTCCGATCGACTGCAGTCCTGCCAGATGCTTCTGCGCCTGCTCGTATTGAGCCTTCGCCTGCACAAGCGCCACGGTGGCGGAGTCGAAGTCCTTGCGAGCAATCGCTCCCTGATCGAGCAGCACCTTACGGCTGTCATAAATCTTCTGCTGAGCATCAAGGTTTTCTTTCGCGGTTCGGGCGTCGTCCTGGGCCTTCTGCACTTCTTCCGGAACGGTGTTCTGAGTTGCAATCGTAAAGGCGGCTCGAGACTGTTCGAGATCGCCCTGTTTCTCTTCGGCTGCCGCTGCAAGGTCTTTATTTTCCAGCGTCACCAGCAACTGCCCCTGACGGACTTTCTGTCCGCGTGTGACGTAGGCCTTTAAAACCGGCGAAGCGATCTTGGGAACGATCGTGGCCTGGTTAATCGGGTACAGCACCGCGTCGGCAGTGACAACCTGCGAAATGCTTCCCTGCTTCACCGGAGCAGCCTGTACTGAAACCACCGGCGGCGGCTCAGCCTGCTGCTTCGAGCAAGCCGCCAGCGCCAAGGTGCAGATTGCTGCGAGCGTTCGAATTGCGACCTTGAAGGGACGTCGATTCATGGACATTGTCGATTCTCTAAATTCGTGATTCGGCAACTTCGCAAAAAGGACGAAAGAACGAAATCACACCCACCGATTGCCTAAAAATTGCCGGTCAGGGTTTGCAGATTCGCAATCGCCAGCCGATACCGGGCTTCCCCATCATCATAATTATTGCGAGCTGAAATCAGCGAATTCTGCGCGTCAACTACCTCCAGCGCTGTGGCCTCGCCTGCCTGATAGCGCAGGTTGGTCAATCGCACACTCTCAGCGGCTAAATCCGCAGACTGCCGCAGCACGTCAAGCTGAATTCTGGCCGATTCCGCCTCGGCATAGAAGCTTTTCAACTCGGCGATCAGCTTGCGCTGAGCGGCTGACAATTCTAGCTGAGCCTGGTCGCGTTGCAGCTCGCTCTGCCGCACTTTGCTCTGCGTCGCTCCCCAGTTCCAGATTGGAATGTTCAGGGTCGCGCTGGCCGAGTACCCGAGGTTATGCACGCGTCCCTCGGGGGTATTGGTGTAGAGCGCAAATTGATTGGCATCGATGCCGTAGAAGTAGTCCAGAGTGAGGGCTGGCAAATAGGCGGCTTTGGCTGCAAGTACTGCCAAACCAGCAGCTCTCGCCGCCTGCATCGCCGCATAGAGCTCCGGATTCTTCGCGCGCGCCTGCTGCTCGACTTCCTGCATCGGCGGCAAGGGAGGAGGAAGACGGAGGTCATCGACGGTAGAAAAGTTCTGGTTGAAATTCGGAAAAACGAGCACCGCAAGGTCGAGATGGCTGCTGTCCATCTGCAACTGCGCATCGCGCAGAGCGCGTTGGGTGTCATTGGCGGTAAGCTGCGCCTTGATCACGTCCGAATGGGCAACTTCCCCACCCTGCTCCAGTTTTTGGGTGAGGTCGAAAAATCGTTTGGCTTCATCCGCAGCAAGCTGCGCATTGGCGTACTTGCGACGGGCGACCACCTCGGCGTAGTACGTCTTGACAACCGTCGCTACCAGACCGCGAGCGGCCACCTCCGCGTTGGCGCGCGCCGCGGCTGCCGTGGCGGCCGTGCGGCTATAGTCGGCAAACTGCGTCCCGCTGATTACTTCGTGAGCATTCCCCTGGCTGATGTATTCGTGAACTCCGTTATTGGCGATATACCGTGTGTCGCCGCTCGCCGTCACGGCCAAGCCGGTGCCCTCGGTATAGAGATACTGGGCGTTGTAGTTCACGCTGGGCAGCAGGGCTGCGCGAGCCTGTACGTGGTCTTCGCGCGCCACACCTGCCGCCGTGAGCGCGGTTCGATACGTGACGTCGAGCTTGCGCGCACGATCGATGGCATCTTTCAGCGTAATGACGGTTGGCGCTTGTGAGTCTGTGGGGGGCGCTTGCGCCTGAGGGGCGACCGGCGCCGGCTGTGTGGAACCGGATTGTACGTCCAACTGAGCCGACGTATTCGATTGTTGAGCCTCAGACGCGCCAACCATCAGCACACAGCCGAAGACCAGCATTGTCACTCGAAGTAATCTCATTCCCGGATAGCTGCTCACGATTCCTCCGCGCCAAGAATTATGGCAGAGTCTCGAAGGCAAGCACACGCGCTCCGAACTTCCCTTCTCCGGGGGAAACAGCTACGTACAGCCGATTCAGTTCGGGAACCAGCAGGCACGTCTTCGCGCCTGGAGCCGATGGGACTTTGGCCGTGAGCTCGTAGTGGTCAGCATCTTTCTGCTCATACACCGCGATGTAACCTTCTGCTCCCGGCACATAGATGCGTTTATGCGCTGCGTCGAAGGCCATCCCGTCGGAGTGACCTGCGGTGTCCCAGGCTCCAATCTGCTTGCCTGAATCCGTATCCACTACCACCAGCTTGGCCGGCTTGCGGCAAACGATGAATAGCCGATGATTTGCCTCATCCAGGATCATGGGAGAATTTTCGCCAACATTCTGGAGCGGCCAGCGGGCGATCACCTTCATGGTGCTGCGGTCGATCACATCGATCTCGTTATGGTCGGTGATGTTCACGAACATACGGTCGCCATGCTGCTCCAGCGCCATAGCCTCAACGTGCGCGGAGTCCAGCTTGAGATCGGCTTTCTTGCTGAAGTCCGTGGTGTCGATTGCCGAAATCACTGACTCCTTCATGTTCACGTCTTTTCCGCCAGTGACCACGTAGGCACGATGCGCTGCAGGATCGTATGCCAGTGAATCTGCGCCCGGCACCAGCGCGACCTTTTTCACGATCTGCAGGTCACCGGAGTTCAACACCTTCGACATGCTCTCGCCGCCATCGGTGACAAACAGCTCTCGCGCCGACGGGAGATAGAGGATGCTGTGTGGCGTGTCAAAGCCCTTGATCGTCTTCAGCCACTTGGTCGACTTGAGATCAAAAACTTCGAGGGTGCCGTGATCTTCCGCCGCGAGGAACAACCGATTGCCGTTTACGTCGGCGGCGAAATGATCGAAGTCGCCGGAATACTTTGGCAAATCTACGCTGGTTACGAGCTTGAGCGGAGCGCTGTCATTAGCAGCAGCTATTCCAAGACCCAAGAGCAGCACGGATGCGATTGTCAGGACTTTGCTCACAAATCTCCTCCAAGACCAAGGTTCTTGCGAGGCTATGGGCGCGGGATTAGATGAGCGTGAAGCGGTGATGAAATTTTCTTAATGCTGGGCCACTCAATCGGGCGGCCGAGGCCCTTTTTGGTGCGAAAATACCTCCCACTCGCCCTGCCATGAGCCCCGCATGAATGAACTTTCATTCGGAGTTCATGCATGCTTCATGGCAGTCGCGCGTAATGAGGAGCCACAAATGAGGATTCTGCTCATCGAAGACGAGGTAAAGCTCTCCGCCTTCATCAAACGAGGGCTGGTAGCGGAGCGCTACGCCGTCGACGTCGCCAAAGACGGACGCAGCGGGCTGGAGCTCGCTGAGACGTACCAGTATGACCTCATCATTCTCGACCTCATGCTGCCGGGCATGGATGGCAGTGAAGTGCTGCGTCGCGTTCGAAAACAGAACTCTTCCGTTCCCGTTTTGATACTATCCGCGCGCGACAGCCTGCAGGACAAAGTTTCCAATTTGGAAATCGGAGCGGACGACTATCTAACCAAGCCCTTTGCCTTCGCCGAACTACTGGTACGCATCAAGGCCCTGATGCGGCGAGGTCCGGTAAACCGCGCCAGCACCATTCGAGTAAGCGATCTCGAACTCGACCGACTCTCGCAGCAGGTGAAGCGTGCCGGACATCGCATTGACCTTACCTCCAAGGAATACGCGCTCCTTGAATACCTGATGAGCAATGCAGGGCGCGTGCTCTCGCGCAACATGATCATCGAGCACGTCTGGGACCAGAGCTTCGACGGCATCACCAACATCGTTGACGTTTACATTCGTCATCTGCGCAACAAGGTAGATACCGGCCGCGAACCCAAGCTACTGCGCACAGTGCGCGGCGTGGGTTACACCATACGGGAAGGAGCGGAAGCATGAACTTTCACTCCTTACGCCTGCGCATGGCCGCCTGGTACGCCGGCGTTCTCACTATCTGCCTGGTGATCTTCGGAGCGGCCGTTTATCTGGGACTGGCGCGCTATTTGGATTCCACCGTCCGCAGCTCGCTACGCAATGAAGCCCAATCCATCGGAGAAAAGCTGATGGTCGACGTGAACCGCAAGGGCGACAAGTTCATCGTCGGCGAAATCAATGAGATGGCGCCCGAGATCAGCGGACGTTTCATCCGCATTACGCGGCAGGACGGCAGCATCCTGTATCAGTCGCCCACGCCCATCAACCAGAGATTTGTTCCTGCGCGAATTCCCCTCCTGAAGAACTGGGGCGCGACTCCTTTTTCCTTGCAGGATTCCCAGGCCGGCACTGACACGCTGTTGATCGAAGCCGTTCCTTTTGTGGCCCCCGAAGGCAATTCCTTCCTCATTGAAGTCGGAGCGTCTGCGCATGACATTCGCACCACACTTCACGGGCTAGTCACGACGCTTGCGCTAGGAGTTCCGTTGATCATAGCCATCGCAGCGCTGGGCGGAATTCTTGTAATGAAGCGCGCACTGCATCCGCTGGACGAGATCACGCGCGCGGCGGAGACCATTACCTCGCGCAATTTCGGCGAGCGTCTTCCGACGTTGAAAACCGGCGACGAGATCGAGCGCCTGACCACATCGCTCAACCGCATGATGTCGAGGCTGGAAGACTCCTTTCAGCACATCAGCCGGTTCTCTGCGGACGTTTCACACGAGCTGCGCACGCCACTCACGATTCTGCGTGGAGAGCTCGAATCGCTGACTCAATACGACCACCTATCCCCGGCTGCCCTGGAAGTTGTAGGCAGCGCGCTGGAAGAGATTGGACGCTTGACACAGATCGTTAACCAGCTCCTTGAGATCTCCAGATTAGAAGCGGGCCAGGCCACCCGAGAGGTCACGATCGTCAATCTGGGCGAGATGGCCATCGGCACAGCCGAACAGATGCGTTTACTGGCCGACGAAAAGTCGATTCGCCTCGATTACCTCGTTTCGTCGGAGATTTCCGTAATGGGAAATGCGTCGCTGATGAAGCAGGTGGTGGTCAATCTTCTTGACAACGCGATCAAGTACACGCCGGCAGGCGGCTCGGTCGAGCTGCTGGTCGAGAGTAAAGGCGACAAAGCAGTGCTGGAGGTGCGCGACACGGGAATCGGCATTCCCGCTTATGCGCTGCCCCACATTTGCGAAAGGTTTTACCGCGCGGACAAGGCACGAACGCGCCATTCCGGCGGGGCCGGCCTTGGGCTATCGATCGTGAAATCGATCTGCACGGCGCAGGGCGGAGAGTTATCGATTTCGAGTAAAGAAGGAGAGGGCACCCGAGTACGCATTGAGATGCCTCGGGTGGAAGGGCGCGCGCAGTCGGCTGACAGCAACACAGCGCGTGAATATCTCCGCGCCGAGCGCTGAACTGATATCAGCGCGTCGTCGAGTGATCCCTCTCTGCAGATAGAGACGTCCTTCGGGACTCTCTAAAAAAGTTCGCAGAAAGAGTTACCGGACTCAGCGGAAACCGGGAGAGGGAGAACCACGATGTTCACTCGTATGCAGGGACTTAAAACTATTTTTCCGGCGTTGGCCATTCTGGTCGCGTCGTTTTTTCCGTCGGCGCTGAGCGCGCAAACCGTCGGCGCCACGCTCTCCGGCACAATCACCGACCCGAGTGGATCGGTGATTCCTAACGCGCAAGTCGCCATCGTGAACAATGGTACGGGCGCAGTCACGAATGTGACATCGAATGGCGAGGGCTTTTACAGCGCGCCTAACCTGCAGCCCGGCGACTACGTGGTCCGCACCACGGCGAGCGGATTTGCCGGTTCGGAGAGCCACATTACGCTCGCTGTCGGCGCGCAGCAACTGGTCAACAT
>JAFAUE010000376.1 GCA_019243475.1 Acidobacteriota bacterium
CACACTCAGGCGGCAAAGTACATCGATCCCTTTTTGGGAACCGAAGGCGGTGGGAACGTCTTTCCAGGACCCAGCCTCCCCTTCGGAATGACCAAGCCTGGTCCAGATGTCGGTCCAAATACGGGAAATGCGGGCTGGCTGGCGGAAGGCGACATCAATGGTTTTAGCCAAACCCATGTAAGCGGCACGGGCGGAGGGGCCAAATACGGAAACATCCTGGTACAGCCGACTGTGGGCGAGCTTAGATCCACAGACTTCGGATCGCCGCGAGAAGGTGAAACGGCAAGCGTTGGCTTTTACCAGGTGAACCTCACTCGCTATGCGACCCGAGTTGAGATCACTACTGCACGGCGCGTCGCGCTCTACCGCTTTACCTATCCCAAGAGTGCGAATGCAAACATTTTGTTCGACGCGGGGAATTGCCTGAGCAGCGGAGCGCGCCAGCATGAAGATCAGCACCTCACAGCTTCGTCGGTGAAGATTGTCTCGCCAACAGAAGTGAGCGGGTCCACTACTGTAACCGGCGGGTGGAATCAGCAGACGAGACCGTACACGGTGTACTTCTATGCCATCTCTGACACACCCGCCAGCCGATCCGGTACTTGGCGCGACAACACCTTGAGCCCTGAGCTCGAGCAGTCAAACAGCGCGGGCAAGACGGGGGCATGGCTGCAGTTCAGTACCAAACAGGGACAACAGGTGCGTCTTAAAGTCGGCATCTCGTTCATCAGCGTCGATCAGGCGAGGCTCAATGCTACGCGCGAGATTTCGGGCTTTGATTTTGAGAAAACGCGGACGGCGGCCGAGTCAGCCTGGAATGCAGTGCTGAGCACGATCGAAGTTCAGGGCGTGACTCCCGAAGCGAAACAGCTGTTTTACACCTCGCTCTACCACACCATGCTGATGCCCGTCGACAGGACCGGCGAGAATCCCTTATGGCAGTCCACCGAACCATACTTTGACGACTTTTACGCGATTTGGGACACCTTTCGTACCTCTGCGCCGCTGCTGACGCTGATCGCGCCAAAATCACAAGCTTCGAGCGTGCGTGCCTTGATCGATATCTATCGACACGATGGATATCTTCCAGATGCCAGGAGCGGGAATTTCAACGGACGCACGCAGGGCGGCAGCAACGCAGAATTTTTCTTGACCGATGCCTATCTTAAAAAGCTGCCTGAGATCGACTGGAACGCTGCCTATGCTGCGGAGCTTAAGGATGCGGAGGTCGCTCCTGAAAATCAGTTCAAGGAAGGACGAGGCGGGCTGGAAGACTACAAATCGCTCGGCTATGTCACCATCGAAGGAGTCGATCGGCCCGGTTCAAAGCAGATGGAATATGCAGCGGATGACTTCGAGATTGCTCTGCTGGCAAAAGCACTCGGCAAGACTTTTGACTATGAGAAATACCTCACACGATCACGAAATTGGGAAAAACTGTGGGATTCCGACTTCGAGGATGGCGGATTCAGAGGATTCATTCGTCCGCGGCATCAGGATGGAAGCTGGAAGCAGGACTTTACAGTGATGCAACACTGTACGTGGGGTGGAGACACATTCTACGAAGGCAATTCCTGGACATACTCAACCTTCGTTCCGCAGGACGTTGCCGCGCTGATCCGGAAAGCCGGCGGAAACGAGCTCTTCGTGAAGCGGCTGGATGCCTTTTTCGATGTTCCTGGCCGCTACGATGTCGGTAACGAACCCGGCTTCCTCGCTCCGTACCTTTATGTATGGGCAGGAAGGCACGATAAAACCGCAGAGCGAGTGCGCGAAATTATTGCCAGGAACTACCACACAGGACGCAAGGGACTGCCCGGCAACGATGATTCCGGCGCCATGGGCTCATGGTATGCCTTTGGTGTAATCGGAATATTTCCCAACGCCGGACAAGACGTGTACCTGATCGGCAGTCCTTCGATTCCCGAAACGACATTCCATTTAATTAACGGAAAGAGCTTTACGGTCGAGGCGCGAAATGTCTCCGCTGAGAACAAGTATGTGGTTGCGGCAGAATGGAACGGCAAGCCCTACGACAAAGCATGGTTTCGTCACGAAAACTTAATGCAAGGTGGGCGATTGGTGTTACGGATGGCGTCAAAGCCTAGCACTTGGCCCACCGGCCCTCCGCCGCCTTCCGCTTCCGACCTCGAGCAGTAGATTTGGAGCAATCTCTGTACGAAACAACTGCGAACACCCGGCCGGGGGCGGCCGGTCTCCAACTAACAGAGCACCGCGAATCTTGCTTGACCGCTTCACGCTTCCGGCCTATGCTGCCGACGCTTCTCTGCACCATTCAATGGAGGCGTCGTGAATCGAGAGCGAATATTGCAAGTTGTTCTGGTGGCAGCCGGGCTGATCTTTCTCTTCGGCGTTTATCCGCTGATGACATATCTGTGGCCGAGCGGCTGGCGGTGGCAGCCGAATCAGCCGGAATATGAGCAGATGATCCTTGGCATCTATGCGACGTTGGGGATCTTCCTGCTGATTGCCTCGCGCAATCCAGCGGAGCATCGCAGCCTTATCGCGTTCACGGCATGGTCCAGCCTTGTTCATGGCGGGATTATGACTGTGCAGGCGCTGCGCAGCTCCATGGAGCACGGGCATCTTCTAGGAGACGTTCCCGCGCTGCTCATCGTTGGGATCGCGCTGATTGTCCTGGCTCCCGCAAAGCACTCGGCGGACAAGACTTCGGCAGCGAGCGCCTGATCGCCACGGCGAACAGCTGCGCAGGTGCCGAACCTAGCGCGCGTGTGCCTGTCGGGTTAACAACGACTTGCAGCGCATGCTCGGCGTCTACGCCCTGAGCGCGGTAATCGGCACGTGGATGTCTTCCAGCTTAACGGGCGTAACTTTGGGCAGCGAGCCCCGGTACATGGCAACTTCGTCGCAAGCGTGCAGGCGCGGGCATTTGAGGCAATCTTTGTAAATCTTGTCGGGGAGGACTTCGCGGCTGGCGTAGTCGAAGCCGAATTTCGCGAAGAAGTCCGGTATGCGCGTGAACAGGCACACGCATTTGATCTTATGCAGCTCGGCTTCTTCAAGCAGAGCTTCGATCAACACGCGCCCGGCACCCTTGCCTTTGTGCGTTGGGCAGACGGCGATTGAGCGAATCTCAGTTAGGTGGCGGCCGTAGAAATGCAGCGCGCCGCAGGCGATGATCTCGTCGCCATCTTCCACGACGACGAAGTCGCGCACGTTCTCCGAGAGCTCCGCCAGAGTCCGCGGCAGCAGAGTGCCGTCGGGAGAATAGACTGCGATGAGTTTGTGGATCTGCTCAACATCGGGCAGGATCGCTCTACGCGTGAGCATGGAGTGCCTCCTGGAGCGAGCGGATGCGCTGCTCGAGATTTGACATCGCCGCTCGCACTCGCGAGGGAGCGGTACCGCCGGGCACATCGTGACAGCCGAGCACTGAATCCAGAGTGATCGCCGAATAAAAAGTCTGATCGAAGGCAGAATGGAATTGCCGCAGCTCGTCGAGCTTCAAGTCAGCGAGCTCGCACCCGCGATCCAGGCAGTAGCTCACAGCTTTGCCGATGACCTCGTGTGCGGTCCGAAACGGAACTCCATTCGAGGCGAGGTAGGTCGCCGCCGCCATTGCACTCATGAAACCGGTCTGCGCCGCTGCGCCCATGCGAGCAAAGTCGAACTCGCATTCACGAAGCACACCGGTTGCAGTTGTCATGCACTGCAAAGAGGTATCCGCCGCATCGAAGATGGGTTCCTGCGTCTCCTGAAAGTCCTTGTTGTACGCGAGCGGCAGGCCCTTGCAGGTGATGAGAAGCGCCGTGGCAGCGCCGGTCAGCCGTCCGGCCTTGCCGCGGATGAGTTCGAGCGCGTCGGGATTCATCTTCTGCGGCATCGCGCTGCTGCCGGTGGAGTACGTCTCCGGCAGGCGGACGAATCCAAACTCACGTGTTGAGAAGAGGATCATCTCCTCTGCCCACCGGCT
>JAFAUE010000104.1 GCA_019243475.1 Acidobacteriota bacterium
CAATCCGATGTTGAGGCTCTGGCGCAACGACTGAGTGCACGAAAGGATCGTTTGAAAATCGTTGTCAACAACGCCGGAGTCGGCGGATTTTCCTCGCCGCTTCATCAGACCGATCCCGAGACGTGGGACAGGATCCTGAACACGAACCTGCGCGGCGTATATCTGATGATTCGTTCGTTTGCTCCGGCTCTGATTGCAAATGGCGGCGGCGACATCATCAACATCTCCTCGCTCGCTGGAAAGAACGCGCTGCCGAACGGCGCGGCATACTCCGCCTCCAAGTGGGGACTGAATGGACTGTCGTACTCCGCGGCGGAAGAACTGCGCGGCCACAATGTACGCGTGACCGTGATCTGCCCGGGTTCGGTGAACACCGAATTGAGCCCGCACCAAGGAAAGAACGCCAGCAGGATGCTGCAGCCCGGCGATGTAGCTCATGTAGTGGCCATGGTAGTCACTCAGCAAGCGCAGTCCTTTGCCAGCGAGATTTTGCTGAGACCTGCACAGAAACCGTAACCAGCCCAACCGAAAACTGCGCGGTTCGTGCCGAGGGTCACGAAGGATCCGGTCTGTGATTTATTCTTTCTGTGGCCTGATTTTTCCTTAGTGACCTTCGTGTTTGCCTCGTCCCAAAATGGAACCCCCGCAGACGCAAGCAACCCCGTGCGAGAGGACAGGTTTCTCTATCTTTGGGCAAAGGGACTGCCAAAATGAAACAATATTTATTACTTGGTGCAGCTTCTTTTGTCCTGTGCGCTCTCCTGTTCTCGTCCAGAGCGTTGAGTCAAGGTACCCTTCGCGATCAAGTGAATAAAAAGGGACATGGAGAGACTGCAACGTTCGGCAACGTTTTCCGTCGGGGATCGCATTCTTTCAGCGACTTAATTCGAGACACCCAAATAATCGCTATGGGAAAGATCACAGAAGCGCATTCGAGAGTGACGCCTGATGAGGAAAGCGTCGTAACGCACTATCGCTTTCAGGTATATCGCACGATAAAGGAGCAGAACCGTCGAGTGAACGTGAATGACATCATTGAGTTCACTGGACCTGGCGGCAAGAGTAGCCTTCAGGGAGCCCCGGTGAGGACCACACCAGGCGACTTCCCCTTACTTTTCCCAGGTGCTACTTATGTTTTGATGTTTTCCCCAATACCTTCCTCGCCGAGATACCACGTAGAAGGAGCCGAATTTGGCGTTTACAAAATAGAAGACGATAACTCCGTACATTGCGCTTATGGGCGGGGATTGAAGGGAACTCCGTGCGACAAGTCTTTGCAAGAGTTTGTGCAATCCATCGAACAGCTGGTGCGCTAACAGTCGGGGATCTTATCTTGCTCCGATCACTGCCTTTACCCTCGCAACGGTGATGTTTTCCCAGCCCCAAAACGGTACTTCGCAGACGCTGCTCATCGATGCCGATGACACGCTCTGGGAGAACAACATCTATTTCGAGCGGTCGATCGCGGATTTCATCTCCTTTCTCAACCATCACGAATTCACGCCGGAGCAAGTGCGCGAGCGCCTCAACCAGGTAGAACGCGAGTCGATCAAGACGCATGGCTACGGCATCCACAGCTTCGGCAATGCGCTCTGCAGGACCTTCGAATGCCTCAGCGTCGAGCCGCTGACCGACGAGTTGCGGGAAAGGATTCGGCGTTTTGCCCTCAGAATCGCCGATCATCCGGTTGAGATCATTCGCGAAGTACCGGAGACACTCGAATATCTGAGTAGTAAGACGCATCACTTGATTCTTATGACCAAGGGGAATCCCGCTGAGCAGATGTCGAAGGTCGAGCGCTCAGGCTTGGCTGAGTACTTCGCCGCCGTGGAAGTCGTCGCCGAGAAAAACGCTCCTGCATACCACGGGGTCGCGGAAAAGTACGGCCTTGATCACGATGTCACGTGGATGGTCGGCAATAGTCCCCGCTCCGATGTGAATCCCGCGCTCGAGGCCGGGCTCAACGCGGTGTTCATACCGCACGACATGACCTGGATCCTCGAGCACGCAGAACTGGGTGTCCCCCAAAAGGCTGGCCAGAAGCTGCTGAAAATAGGCGGTTTCTCGGAACTAAGACAACACTTCTAAACCGTTACT
>JAFAUE010000319.1 GCA_019243475.1 Acidobacteriota bacterium
GACGTCGAGAAGGCCGACGTTTCGGAGATGCAGCCCTACACAGTTTCCGATGATGTCGAAGTCGAGAACCTCGAAGACGATCTTTTCTTCCTGGCGGCCAGTCCGCAGATGAAGCAGATTCGCGCGCAGGTATCGCTGGTCGCGAAGGTGGATGTGCCGGTTCTGCTGCTGGGAGAGAGCGGCGTAGGAAAAGAAATTCTTGCGCGACTGATTCACAAGATGTCGATTCGCGCGCACCGTCCGCTGCTGAAGGTCAACTGCGCGGCGTTGCCGGCCGAACTCCTCGAAAGCGAACTCTTCGGATACGAGGCTGGCGCCTTTACCGGAGCGAGCCGTTCCAAACCGGGGAAGTTCGAGCTCTGCGATAAGGGCACCATCCTGATGGACGAGATCGGCGAAATGAGTACGCCGCTACAGGCCAAGCTGCTCCATGTCCTGCAGGACGGAACATTCTCCCGTCTCGGCGGACGCAATAGCGTGCGCGTCGATGTTCGCGTGCTCGCCGCGACCAACATCAACATCCAGGAAGCGATTGCCAACAAAACGCTGCGCGAAGACCTCTACTATCGCCTGAACGCCTTCACCATGCAGATTCCGCCGTTGCGCGAGCGCCGCGAAGAGATTCCGCTGCTGCTCAAGCATTTTATGAATCGGCTGTCGGAACGCTACGCTCATCCGCCGCTCAGCTATTCCGAGCGGTTATTGCGCGCCTGCGTGCAGTATCACTGGCCGGGTAATTTGCGTGAACTGGGGAACTTCGTAAAGCGCTACCTCGTGCTTCAAGACGAAAACATGGCGATCGCCGAACTCGAAAGCAAAACCAAGGGTGGCGACTCGGCGGGCAATGGCAACGCTGCAACCAACGGGCAAGCACCCGCCGGCGGATTAAAGTCGCTGGTTCGCGGTTTGAAGGATGAAGCTGAGCTTCGCGCCATCGAGCAAGCGCTACTCGCGACGAATTGGAACCGCAAGATGGCGGCGGCGCGGCTGCACATCAGCTACAAGGCGCTGCTGTACAAGATTAAGCAATATCAAATTGTGCCACCCGCTCCGCGGGCATCCGAACCGAGGACGGGACTGCGTTAGGCTGACGCAATATGCCGGAGAACAACCGGGAAGACCTTAAGGTTGTTGCTCACCTAGCCGATGGTTCGCTCGTGAAGGGTTATCTTCGCGACGGACCGCCGATTGATCCGCATACAGTTCATCTGAGCACGAGCGTGCTCCCCAAAAGCGTCGCTCTCGATCTTCCCGCCGGCGGCAAGTACACCGTCGATCTTCACAGCGCGAAGGCGCTGTTCTTCGTCAAGACGCTCGAAGGCAAGACCGACTACGTTGAAATCAAGTTCTTCGAGCGCAATCCGCAGATCGCGGGCCTGTGGATCAAGATCCAGTTCAAGGACGGCGAAGTCACCGAAGGCATTGTCCATAACTCGCTGCCCTTCGTGACCGAGCCCGGCTTCTTTCTCCGCCCGCCCGATCCGCACAGCAATAACCGCATCGTCTATGTGGTGAAAAGCTTCCTGTCGGATTTCCGCGTGCTCGGCATTCGCAGCGAGTACTAGGGACCGAATTCCCCATCCGCGACGAGCAAGCCGCAGCCGTGCAATTCCCTGCTTCACGGAATTTCTGAGGGAATTTTTCACTTTCGCCGACAAGATTTTTGCAGTTTCTGCCCAAATCCAGCAGTTTTTCGCATTGGAGCAGGGAATTGCTCAGGGGAATGCCGGGAATTCGTCTGCAAGCAGTTCTCCCGTCGAGGCTTACGCGGCAGTTTCTGGGGAAGTTTTCACGCGGAACAGCGAAAGAACAGGGATCTTCGGCTTTGACAGGGGAGCGTGCTCCGCGCGGCTGGCTGCCCGTTGATATCTTGCGCAGCCAGGAGGCGCCACGTACCACGTTCATTCATGCGGTAATCTCATTGCGAAACTTATGGATGCTCCATTCAAAGCCGCAACGGCGGATTCCTGGCGATTACCGTTCCCGACGTCAGCGCCAGCGTCGAGTGGTACAGCCAGAAGCTGGGGCTGAAGACGCTCAAACGCGCGACCTCGCCCGACAAGAAAGCCGAAGTCGCCGTTCTTCAGGCGAATGGACTTACGGTCGAGCTGGTCTGGTTCGCCGACGCTGTTTCCCTAGGAACTATTGCGCCTCAACTCAAAGGCACTCATCAAGTGCACGGAATTTTCAAGGCGGGCATTTTTGTCGAGGATCTCGATCGCGTCTGGCAGGAAATGAAGGGCGGCAACGTGAGCATCGC
>JAFAUE010000431.1 GCA_019243475.1 Acidobacteriota bacterium
ATGCTTCCAAGGCTGCCTAATCTTGCGTCCGAAGGGAATGCTGGTGAAACTGGCATAGGCAGGTGCGCTGAACCACCCTATATGCTCCTCCCCACCGCGGGCGCGATCATGCGCAATTCCTGCATCAACTTCGAGAACTGTGCGGGATAAAGCGATTGCGGCCCGTCTGAAAGCGCCTGGTCGGGATCGGGGTGGACTTCGATCAGCAGTGCATCGCAGCCTGCGGCCAGCGCAGCACGCGCCATAGGAGCGACCTTGTCCCGGCGTCCTGTGCCGTGCGATGGATCGGCAGTCATCGGAAGGTGTGACAGTTTCTTCACTATCGGAATGGCGGAAATATCCATGGTGTTGCGCGTGTACGTCTCAAAGGTGCGAATGCCGCGCTCGCACAGGATCACATCGTAGTTTCCGCCCGCGAGGACATACTCGGCAGAAAGCAGAAGCTCTTCAATCGTTGCCGCGATCCCTCGCTTCAACAATACAGGTTTGCGAATCTTCCCCAGTTCGCGCAGCAAATTGAAGTTCTGCATGTTCCGCGCCCCGAGCTGAAACAGATCGACATAGGGAAGCATGACTTCGATCTGCCCAATCTCCATGACTTCCGTTACGACCAGCAGACCATAACGGTCGCCTGCCTCACGCAGCAGCTTCAGTCCTTCAACTCCAAGACCCTGGAATGAGTAGGGCGAACTGCGCGGTTTGAATGCACCGCCGCGCAAAAACTTTGCGCCGGCCTGTGCTACCTGCTCGGCGCAAGAGAAGAGCTGCTCGCGTGATTCGACCGAGCATGGGCCGGCCATAACAATCACTTCGTTGCCGCCAATACTCACGCCATTGGCAAACTTTACGACGGTTCCGTCCGGCCGAAATGTCCGGCCCACCAGCTTGTAGGGCGCGCTGATGCGGTGTACCTGCTGCACGGCTTCGAGCAGTTCGATCTCGCGGATGTCAAAATCAATCTTCGCGCCGACGGCTCCCAAAACAGTCTGCTGCTCTCCCGTAGAACGATGCACCTCGAAGCCGCGGATGACGAGGCGTTCGATCACATTGTCAATTTGCTTTTCGCTTGCGCCGGGTTGCATGGCGATAATCATGGCGTTTGGACCTTCATGGCCGGTGGCCTCTTATTCGTTCACTTCCAAATCAAATTCGGTCTCTCCAGACGGCGCAGCGGTACGGCGATGAATTTCGCTCTGCTGCAGCTTGCGCATCACGTCGATAATGCGCTCGAAAATGTGCTGCACTTCGCTATGGGGCAGTGGCCCCTGATTGTGCTGCTTCACGTTTTCCAAAATTCGCTTCTCGCGATCTGGTTCATAAATGGGAAGGCTCGTGTGGTTTTTGAGCTTCCCGATTTCTATGGCTGCCGCCGCCCGCTGGTTGATCAGCTCTACCAGCTTCAAATCCATTTCATCGATCTTCTTACGCCAGTCTGCGATGTCCATCGAGGACCCCTAGCATTTCCTAATTGAGTAATTGTGTAATTTGCGGATCGAGCTGCGGTTTCAATTACAAAATTACGAAATTAGGAAATTACGAAATAAGAAATTACGAAATTGAGTTAGCCCGTACCTGCTGTCGGCGCAATGCGCGAACAAATTCCTCTACTGCCTTTGCCGCGTTTCTTCCATCTTTCTCCACCAAGGCGACAATCGCGCTGCCGATCACTGCCGCATCGGCAAATTCTCCCACCGCCTGAAACTGCTCTGCATTGGAGACGCCGAAGCCTACCGCAACGGGAAGTGAAGTAAATCGGCGAACGCGGCGCACCAGTTCGGCAGCATCGCCGGCCAGCTGCTTCTGCTCGCCCGTGATTCCGGTGCGCGAAACCGCATACACGAAGCCCCGCGATGCTTCAGCGATCCGGCGTAGACGGTCATCCGTGCTGGTCGGAGCTGCCAGGAACACCGTTGCCAGCTCCCTCGACCGCATGAGTGAAATGTATTCGCCTGCTTCCTCAACAATCAGATCGGTAACCAGCGCACCGTCGATGCCGGCATCTGCAAGTCGTTTGGCAAATCCATCAAGACCCAGCCGGAGCACTGGATTGATGTAGGTGAAAATGATAAGTCCTGTTTTGGGACGCGCCTTGCGAATCTCCGCCCCGACGCCGATTACCTGCGTAAGCGAAACTTCAGCGCGCAGCGCGCGCTCGCTAGCGCGCTGGATCACCGGACCGTCGGCCACGGGATCGCTGAAGGGAACCCCTAGTTCGATGACATCGGCTCCTGCGTCGATCAGGGCCAGAGCAATCTCGCGGCTTGATTGCAGGTCGGGATCGCCGCAGGTGAGATAAGCCACCAGGCCGGGCTTGTGTGCGAAGGCAATCACAGCTTGAGCTCCCGCGTCAGAATGCCCATATCCTTGTCGCCACGCCCGGAGATGTTGACGATTACGATCTGCTCCTTTTTCATCTGCGGCGCGCGGCGGATGCATTCAGCCACGGCATGCGACGACTCCAGCGCCGGCACGATGCCTTCGGTTCGAGCGAGCATTACGCAGGCGTCGAGCGCCTCCGAATCGGAAGCGGCGACATACTCCGCGCGACCGGCATCATGCAGCGCGGCATGTTCGGGGCCTATGGACGGATAGTCGAGTCCGGCCGATACCGAATGCGTAGTTGCGATCTGCCCGGATTGGTCCTGTAGAACGTAGGAATAGGTGCCTTGCAGCACGCCCGGGGAGCCGCCGCGGAAGCGGGCGGCATGTTGTCCCAATTCCGAACTACGGCCGCCGGCCTCCACGCCGATCAGCGCGACCTGCTTATCGGGAATGAATTCATAGAATGCCCCCATGGCATTCGAGCCGCCGCCAACGCAAGCGATTACGGCATCGGGCAATCTTCCGCCTTGGGCCAGAATCTGTTCGCGCGCCTCACGGCCGATACAGCGATGAAAGTCGCGTACCATTTCGGGATAAGGATGCGCTCCGAGCACGGAGCCAAGCAGGTAATGAGTCGTGCGTACGTTGGTTACCCAATCGCGCATAGCTTCGTTGATCGCATCTTTCAGCGTACGGGAACCGGAGTTCACCGCTCGCACTTCGGAGCCCAGCAGACGCATGCGGAAGACGTTCAGCTCCTGCCGCCTCATGTCCTCGCTGCCCATGTACACAACGCAGTCGAAGCCGAGCAGCGCGCACACCGTCGCCGTGGCAACTCCGTGCTGGCCTGCTCCGGTTTCCGCGATGATGCGGCGCTTGCCCATACGCCGGGCCAATAGTCCCTGGCCGAGACAGTTGTTGATCTTGTGGGCACCGGTATGCAGCAAGTCCTCGCGCTTGAGGTAAATCCGCGCGCCGCCTAGTTTCTCCGTGAGTCGCGAGGCCAAAGACAAGGGAGTAGGACGCCCGGCGTACTGGTGCAGCAACCCATCCAGTTCGCGCTGGAAGGCCGTATCCTCTTTGGCTTCGCGATAGGCAGCTTCCAGCTCTTCAAGCGCCGCCATCAGCGTCTCGGGAACATAGCGGCCCCCATATGGGCCGAAGCGCCCGCACTTCGAGACGAAAGGGACAGATTGTGCTTGTGTTTCCTTCATGTGATACACAACAGTCTCGTTCTCCGCTCTCCAGACCTTGTCATCCCATCGAGCGCGGCCATCCGGCTCGTCAGTCCATAAAACAGTTGTTGTGCTCGATGGGATCTGCTGTTCCGCTGCGTGTGAAAAGCAGGTCCCTCGCCGCGCACAACAAATTTGCGAACTTACTTCTTGCCTTTATGCGCGCCGAGGGATGACAGTCGTATAAACCCTGCCGCGTTCTCATAGCTTCCGCTCCTCTGAGCGCATCTGAGCTGCTGCATCGAACTGTCGCACGGCGTCTATGAACTGCGCTATGGCGCCAGGATGCTTGCGCCCGGGATATGACTCGACGCCACTGCAGACGTCTACGCCCCATGGGCGCAAAACCTCCAACGCCGCTTGAACATTTTCGGCATTCAGTCCGCCGGCAACCACCAGGGGCTGCTGCAGTTTCTTGAGCTGAGGCTGCGCGCCGCGCCAGTCGAAGGTCTTGCCCGTGCCGCCCCGCTGAGTTCCGTTGCCGCTGTCGATCAACCACATGTCGGGTTTCAAGCTGCTGGCCACTGGCTGCCGGCTCCTGGCTAAGACATCGACGGATTTCAGTGTCTTGATGATCTTTATGCCCGGCAGCAGCGCGCGCAGACTATCGACGTAACCAGAATCTTCTTCGCCGTGAAGCTGCACGCCGGTGAAGCGGCAGAAGCGCGCAGTCTGCGCGAGCGTTTCCGGCTGCTCATTCACAAAGACGCCGATGGTCTCTACGCCTTTCGGCACGACCGTACCGATCGAGTAGGCTGACGTGTCGCTTACCTGGCGCGGGCTCTGAGTCATGATGAAGCCCAGCGCGTTGGCGCCGGCGCGAATGGCAATGTCGGCATCGCGCTCGCTGGTGGTGCCGCAAATCTTGATCCAGGTCATTGCCGTGCGCCCTCCACAGCAGGGACTCGGCGCACGGCCTGCGCGAGCAGCTTTCGCAGCGCATCGCCCGGGCTAGGCTGCTTCATCAGCGATTCTCCAATCAGGAACGCCTGGTAGCCCGCCGAGCGCAACCGCGCAATGTCCGCTCCAGTATGAATGCCGCTCTCGGCAACTCGCAGCGCGGTGAGCGGAATCCGCGCGTTAAGGCGCAGGCTGGTTTCGAGTGTGACCTCGAAGGTGCGCAGATCGCGGTTGTTCACGCCAATGATGTCAAAGCCGCAGTCAACGGCGCGCGACACCTCCTGCTGGTCGTGAACCTCGCACAGCACATCGAGTTCGAGAGCCCGGGCTGCAGCCTGCAGACGCTTAAGCTCAGCATCACTGAGCGCGGCGACGATCAGCAGCGCGGCGTCGCCGCCATAGGCGCGCGCCTCGAGCAATTGCAGCTCATGGACGATGAAGTCCTTGCGCAAACAAGGAATCGCCGTGGAACGAGACGCGGCCAGCAAATTCTCGAGCGCACCTTGAAAGCGCTTTTCTTCCGTAAGGACGGAGAGGGCAGCCGCTCCAGCTTCAGCCATCTCCGGAGCGAGTTCGGAAACGGGAAAGTTCTCGCGAATCATTCCACGCGACGGCGAGGCTTTCTTGAGTTCGGCAATGACTGCCGGGCCTGCTGCAGAAGCCTCAAGCAGGAGTCGGCGAAACCCTCTCGGACGATGGCTCGCCGCCATCTTCTCCAGTTCGGCGCGGCGCGCCGGGTTCGCCGGTTCCGTATAGCGGAGGCGCGTCTCGGAAACGATCTGTTGAAGGATGGATTCCATCTCTGGCATTAATCCCTGAAGTTGATTGCTTTAAAAATCTGAGCTGTCGCTCAGCGCGTCAGAAGCGGGTAGGGATCAAAATCGCCAGTATCGATAATACGAGACAGTGGTGCGCCAGCCATGGAACACGTGCGCGGGTCTCGTTGAGGAAGACATTTGCTCAGCATTATGAAGCACGGTCGCCGAAAGTGCAACCTTAGGGAATTAGAGCTGGGATGAGTGCGGCGGGGTTCCAGTACGGCGCTTTTTTATTGCGATCCGAGATTCGGCAATGCTATTGATCCTTCCTCACTAGGCTTTGTGAGGATGAACGAATGATGCGCACAAAGATGCTCACTGACTTGCTCCGAATATTCCACCGATATCAGGGATTGGTTGATTTTGAACTCCGCACTTCGGATGACCTTCCTATTACTCGGTTCACAATTGATAGGAAGAACAAAGTCGTTTATTTGACCGACGAGAACGAAGACTGAGACGTTGTGCCGCAGCCGCCTTCGGCTCTGTCTGACGGCCCGCATGGCGACCGTGCCCATGTCGGCACAATACCTATGAACTTCACAGCAGCTCGTAATTGCCGTTATCGTCAAGGAATTTAAGAATGCCTCGATCGCGAAGTAGTTGAAGCTGCTGACGTATCTTCGCCTCGATGTGTTGGTTGTCTGGATGGATCCGCTGAAGGTGAATGGCTTGCTGATACACCTCGTCGAGTGAAAAGCGTTTTTTTCCGAGTGAACGAACTACTTTCAGCACATCGTCCGTCCAGCCCTGCTCGGCAGAACCTTCGTTCCCAGCGCTATTCATTTGCTTATCTCCTTGTCCGACAATTCATCCTCGCTTTTTAGCATTTCTCTTGGGCACATCCGCGATCGCGAACTGGAGCTTGCGCTGCATGCGGTCGATGCGATCGAGGAT
>JAFAUE010000511.1 GCA_019243475.1 Acidobacteriota bacterium
GCCATTCCTAGCTGGCTTATTCGGGGCGCAGCTTCTCTCTAGTGTTCACCTGGCAATTTCAATCAGCCTAAACTCAACGCTCTTAGCACTCTTGTTCCGCAGGCGAAATGGCTTCTCTCTGGGCATGAGAGTCAGGGAGTCCTTCTCCAGAGAAACATGTAGTTGTGGCGCTCTTTCGTTCACTAAATCTCCCCCATCGATACCTACGATCAAACAATCAGACGAGGAACTAGGCTGGTCCAATGCTGCGCCCGGCTCAAGTGTGAAACGTGTTACGAACATGCGTGGTGATTTCTTATTGTCTTCGCTGGAAGGCGGAACACCGATGCCATTGCATGCCATACCACCTACGCCAACGACGGTACAGGCCAAGTTTGCGGATGAAGTCACTTGCGCTCTTGCCAATTCTGTACCGCACAGAGCTACAAAAACGAGGACAAAGATCGTGCGCATGAGCTCCTTCCCTCCCTATCAAATGCAAAGCGCGGGTTGCAACGAAATAATGCTGTTGAATTATTGAATGGCTGGCTCGCGAGTCGAGCAGAAAGACTGCAACTTGCGGCATAAAGCAGGCTGCGAAGTGTTAATTAGTGCAATCGCGATATATCACCAGTTCGCTCAAAATCCCGCCGAAAGTCAAAACAGGTAATCGTCTGTTTTCAAACAATCATGCACGGGCATGCCTTTGTAGCGGCGTTCTACGGCTCATTAATGCAAGCTCCCAAATGACATCCATCCAATAGCCGCAACAACGTATAGCCACACCAGCCATACTGAGGTCAGCAGAACACCAGACGTGTCGTGGGTCGCTTCCCAATCCGCAACGTGGCTCCCGAATGGCAGTTCGGCCCCCACATTACAGGTTGGATCGGCTTCCAACTGCTTCTCGATAATCGCTACAGCCGTAGTTGAATCCACATCGAATAGTTCAATCCTGCGGATCAGGTGGTTATAAGACGACACTGATACGACACCGACCAGGAGGCCGAGCGCTGTTGGAACGAGTGATAGTGCGATGGAATTTCCGTAGAAGATCAACCAGCCTGTCGGCGTGTTGCTGCCGCCTCTCAATGCATCTAGCAAACCAACAACAGTTCCCGCTAGCCCGACGAACGGCGCGAGGGCAGCAATCGTAACGAGAGTATTAGCGCCGGTTTTCAACACCCACAGGCGTTTTCACTCAGAACGATTTGCTGATGGGCGTTCGGAGCCTGCGTTGCCGCACCCAAAGTAGGAGAAAGACGAGACTGGAATAGAAAAACCATGAGAGTCCGATTCCCAACACAACAGCAAAGAATTGGACTGGAGTTCCTTCATGCCAGTGTTTATCAGGAGGCCCGATATTGGAGCCGGGACCGCTGAGGCTAACAAGAACTGTCACGGGCCAAAACACAACTTTCACGAGAGACGCTAGCGGCGCTGGCAGATCGGGGTCTACCCAATCGCCCGTGAAAGCGAAAAGAAACACAGCGACGAGTACCGCACCACATACCGAAACCAATAGCCACTGCCACCTCAGGCGCATGGAGAATTTTCGCACGTGGACGAATGTGCCAGTGATGACTGTCGTAATCAGGCATTTTCGCTCATTGTCCCGCCGCTTCCCATTTTGTTCACGGAGTTCCAGCGGCCCCGCTTACTGACAGCGGGAAAGGATCGTCTAAAGTTGCATGCCTACCAAGCCATTGTTTAGCCCACTTGTCGTCGATGCGGTATTCCCTTTGATCGCACGCCTGTTTATTAGCGCCATCTTCGTACAAGGAGCGCTGGGCAAAATTCTGGGGTGGAGCGGCCAAGCTGCTTACATGCAATCACACCACCTGCCGGGGCAATTGATACCTACAATGTTGGGAATTGCGTTGGTGATCGAAGCCGCAGGAGTGCTTTGCCTCATCGTGGGATGGCAAGCGCGTGCAGCAGCATTCGTCATGTGTGTTTACCTGGGCCTGGTGAGCGTGCTACTCCACAACTTTTGGGCCGTCCAAGGCATGGCCGCGGGCGGCATGCAGACACAGTTCTTAAAGAACATCGGCATTATGGGTGGATTGCTAATGATCGCTGCCCATGGTCCAGGCAAGTGGTCGGTGGACGAGATATACGCACCTTCGATTCTGCCGCCTATAATCACAGACTCCGCTCGACGAGTTTAATGGCTATATTTCGACACGCTGTGGTCACGCGGTTAAAGCGAAAAGCGGAGTCAAAGATTTCTGCGCCTAGCAATGATGATGGTTTCGACGACAATAACAAGCATCGTGATGCCAAATTCCCACATCCCCACGATCATCGGCACCATTGGCTTGCTGTTGAATAGACGAAGTCAGTCGCGATTTTTAAAATCAGGACGGCAGCGGATTCCCGGAGTGCGGTGACAGTGGGCTGCATGTCCTCGACGGTTGCTGCCTTAAGTTCCATTCGATCATGAACTATCTTGAGGAGATGTTGCCGATGTCGTGAGTCTGACGCAGCAGACGTGAGAAGTTGGAGGACACCATTGAGGTATCCGCTGTATTCGTCACGAGCGGGCGATATTTTCCCAATCGGATCCCAATTCACTCCTATCGGGTCCCACACTTCCCACAGTACGCGGTCGATTTGCTGTTTTACGCTTCGTGCCGCGTATTTCTCCATCGCATCGTCCCTGCAAATTATGCTCCACTGAAGATTGGCGTTTACGGGCCTTCTCACTCATCGAGTGAAATGGCGATTTATCAATAGGTGGGAATTTGTCGACAGTGTTGTTCGCTTTTGGAACCATTTGCTCCGCAAAAGGACAGGGGTATGAGACAGCTTTTGGTATTGGTGATCATTCTGCTCACAGGAAGCGGCGTCGCCGCTGAACACAATTCTGCCCAATGCGCCCCACAGAATGGTTTTTTTATCGCAATTGGATATGCAAGGCTTCAATCTCCTCATGAGGCATACATTTTCGGAGCAACGAATTTGCCTTCGGGCTCGGTTCTGGCGGTCGCCTGCCGTGACTTCATGGGAAAGGGCAGCCACACCGTAAGCAAGGACGCGGCCGTTACTGTAGCCCCCAACGGACTGTTTCAGGTTTCGGTTGTGCCTGAACAGTCGTATGAGTTCAAGAACAATATGATATGCGACGTTACCTTTCATGCATGGCAACAGCAAGCGGTAGTCCTAAAAATCACGGGTCGCAACGGGGAGCGACTTGGAGATGGCACCACAAATTCACAGGTCCTAACCTATTCCGGCGGTCAATATTTGGAAGCCGTAACGGTTCTTCATGGCTGACTGATGTAATCAGGCGTTCTCGCTCAGAACGTGTCATGAGTGATAAGGCGATTTATCAACAGTCAGTCGTTTGTCAGACTAGGAACGGAGCGGCCTTGAGCAAGCGTGTCGCAACCGCAGCCCATTCGGGGTGACCAATGCAGACGACGAGCCGGTAGTCACTGTGCTCAATATTTCCGTCCGATGGCACTGCACATGTGGCGAAGAAATCGAGCGCCTGTTCGAGCGTATCGTCGTCATGCCAAGTAGTCATTACGGCGTCATGGGTGGTCGGAGGCTTGAATCGGTTGCGCCCAACAACCTCGTCGCCGACGATGATTTCATCCACGATGTCGTGGAACCTTTCGCAGCCAGGACCCCAGCCGCAGAAGTACACCATGCCTCTGTTCAGAGCAGCTTCCGAAAACTCAGAAATCTCCTCAACAGTATTGCAGGTTGAATCGGCTGCAACGAGTAGCCGAAACCGGGGCGTCGGAATCCCCACCTTCTAAGGCCACGTAAGCGAATCCAGCAACACAACTGCGAATTGGTTTTCATCTGCCATTCCACTTGCAGGGTAGCATCGGCAGCTGTCGTAATCAGGCGCTAGCGCTCAGAACCGACCGTGA
>JAFAUE010000327.1 GCA_019243475.1 Acidobacteriota bacterium
CACACGTGCGCCCATCGTGCGGAACAATTAGTCGGAATCTACGAGGAACTTGCTGGATGAGGATTTTCGTTTTCGGTTCCAGTATTACCTCTTCATATTGGAACGGAGCGGCAACCTACTATCGAGGGATCTATCGCCATCTGGCGGCGCTTGGACACCAGATTACTTTTGCCGAGCCAGACGCGTACGAACGCCAGCAACATCGCGATGATGAGGACTACAGTTACGTTGAGAGCCTTGTCTATGCAACTCCGGGCGATCTGCAACGCATGTATGCAATCGCATCCCAGGCCGAACTGATCATTAAGCACAGCGGCGTGGGAGTCGGCGATGCTGAACTCGAATTTGCCGTCGCACGGGGTATTCAGTCGACAGCTCGCCGCGCTTTTTGGGATGTGGATGCACCAGCAACGCTGGCGCGGGTTGAAGCCGACCCAGATCCATTTCGGCCGCTGATTCCCGAGTTTGATTTCATCTTCACGTACGGCGGCGGTTCGGTGGTGGTCGAACACTACCGGCGTCTGGGCGCAAAGAATTGCCAACCGATCTACAACGGTTTGGAGCCAGGAGTTCATCATCCCGTACCCAAGGATTTTTCTCTCGATTGCGATCTTGTGCTGGTCGCTAATCGATTGCCCGACCGCGAACGACGTGTCGAGCAATTTTTCCTGCGTGCTGCCCAGCTTGCGCCGGATCTGCGATTTATTTTGGGCGGGGAAGGCTGGAGTGGAAAAAAATTGCCTCCAAATGTCCGCTGGATTGGTCACGTCGGTACCTGCGATCACAATCGCGTGAACTGCTCGGCGCGGATGGTCCTGAATATCAATCGCGATTCCATGGTTGAAGTTGGCTTCTCTCCTCCAACGCGCGTATTCGAAGCCGCAGGCGCAGCTGCATGCCTCGTGACCGACGCATGGACGGGAATCGAGATGTTCTTTGAACCCGGCAAGGAGATTCTGGTTGCGGAGTCGGCAGAGGACATCGTGAGTTTGTTGCGCAACACCACAGGAGATCAGGCGGCCCGAATCGGGCTTGCCATGCGGGAGCGAGCGTTGCGCGATCATACCTATGCGCAACGGGCTGCACAGGTATCTCAGATCTTGGCGAACGCCGCACAACAACCCCGCAGTGCAGTCGCCTAACAGCGCATGAAAATCGTCGTTTTTGGACTGTCGATCAGTTCGGCTTGGGGAAACGGGCACGCCACCACTTTCCGGGCGCTACTTGGGGCGCTGCGGCGCCGCGGCCATGAGATCGTTTTCTACGAGAAAGACGTCGAGTGGTACGGGTCGAATCGCGATCTGCCAAGCCCTGAATGCTGCAGGCTGAGGCTCTACAGCGATTGGGAAGAGATTATCGGGGAAGTACGAAAGCAGCTCTCGACTTGCGACGCCGCGGTAGTGGGCTCTTATTTTCCTGATGGCATTGTCGCAATCCGCGAACTATTCGAAAGCGGCGTTTCGGTAAAGACTTTTTACGACATCGATACTCCAATCACGATTGCTGGGCTGCGTCAGCACGGTGAGACTCCGTATCTTAAAGCCAGTCACGTTGCCGAATTCGATGTTTACTTTAGTTTCACGGGCGGCCCACTGCTCGGCGAGATTCAAAAACAGTTCGGGGCGCGACGAGCCGTGCCGCTTTACTGCGCTTTCGATCCTAGGATCTATCGGCGTTTCCGTATCAACAAACGTTTCGCTTGCGACCTCAGCTACATGGGAACTTATGCGCCGGATCGGCAGGCGAAGCTTGAGCAACTTCTGCTTACACCGGCGCAGCGGTGCAACAATTCAAAGTTTATTGTCGCCGGGCCGCAGTATCCCAAAGACGTCATCTGGCCACGCAACGTTCGCAGGATCGTTCATCTGAATCCGCGTTGGCATGCCCGCTTTTATTCTTCATCACGCCTGACTTTGAACGTAACTCGGCGCGAGATGATCATTGCCGGCTACTCACCCTCCGTGCGCTTATTTGAAGCAGCCGCATGCGGAGCCGCCATTGTGTCCGACAACTGGCCCGGGCTGGATTCATTTTTCAAGCCTGGACGCGAGATTCTGCTTCCCCTTGATCACGAGGACGTCATTCAATATCTGTCGCTTTCGGATTCAGAGCTTCGCCGCATCGGCAATGCCGCTCAAGAGCGCGTGCTGGCGGAACATACGAGTGAAGTTCGCGCCGGCCAGTTCGAAGATGCTATTGCAGCAGCCGCTTCAGGACATACAGCCCAACGTGTGGCGATGGTGAGTTGAACCAGCAGCTTTGCCGGCTGGGCATCTTCGTGCCAACATGCGTCAGAGCTTCGCGCATCCTATTTGAGTTCAACTTTCCGGAGCATCTTCTCCGGTTCTCAACCTTTTCTTCATTCACAAAAGGAACCGAATGAGAATTGCCCTGATAGCTCCGCCCTTTATCTCAATTCCACCAAAGCTTTATGGCGGAACTGAACTGTTCATCGCTCACCTCGCCGAAGGGCTAAAGAAGAAGGGCGTCGACGTAGTCGTATATGCCACCGGCGATTCCACAGTGGACGCCGAGGTGAGGTTTCTTTATCCCGAGACGGAGTGGCCGCTCAAAGGCGAGATCTTCGGCAATATCAAAGACGTGAACCACACAGCCTGGGCGGTTGCCGATGCGATGCGGGATTGTGACGTGCTACACATGAACAACGCTCCCGGCCTGGCTGCGTCCCGGTTTACTGATAAGCCGTTCGTCTACACGATGCACCACGCTCACGAGGAGAGCCTCAGCGACTTTTACGAGCACTATCCGCATGTGAACTATGTGGCCATCAGTGACTTTCAGCGCATGCAGGAATCGATGACCAGGATTTGTACCATTCACCACGGAGTTCGAATGGAGGATTACCCGCTTCGTGAGACGAAGCAAAAGTATTTGAGTTTTATCGGTAGATTGGCACCCGTGAAAGGTCCTCACTTGGCGATTGAGGTGGCGAAGCGTACCGGAATTCCGTTGAAGATTGCCGGCGAGGTTCAGCCTCTGTTCAATGACTATTATGAAGGCGAGATTAAGCCACATATCGACGGCAGATTCATTGAATACCTCGGACAGGCGGATCTGGCGATCAAGAACGAGTTGCTTGGAAACTCCTTCGCCATGTTATTTCCGATTCAGTGGAATGAGCCGTTTGGATTGGTGATGATCGAGGCCATGGCTTCGGGAACTCCGGTCATTGCGCTTCCGGGAGGGTCAGTAGCGGAAGTGATCCGCGATGGCGTTTCAGGATACGTCTGTAAAAATATCGAAGAAATGATTGATCGCGTGCGGAATCTTTCACTTCCACCCGCAGCTGTTCACCAGTACGCCCGCGAGAGGTTCTCTGTCGGCGTGATGGTGACAAAATACCTGAAGCTCTATGAATCGATTCTTGGGGGACGCCAGCTTGCATCACTCGGAGATGCTGTCCCATGCACCGCAACTCCGGGGGCTGCGGCATGAGTACGGTCCTTCAGGTTCCTGCGGACGCGCTGCAGGAAGTCGAAAGTCCCTATCCGCAGCCCGAACTGGGGTTCCTTGTCCACGAACCGCGCAAGACCAATAACTTAACCCTGATTGATGGTAAGACGTTCCTTTCCACAACGGTATCCGGTGACATCATGCCACCTGGAGCCCCTGATGTCGGGTTCTTTCATGACGACACGCGCTTCCTGAGCAGGCTGGAACTGAAGGTTGCTGGAAGTCGAACAGTTGTGCTTTCCTCGAGCGAAGAGAAGACTTTCGCCTCCAAAATCGAACTTACAACCGGATCGCTGTCGCAGATCAATTCCTTCGATCTTCCTGAGAACACCGTTCACATTCGTCGCCAGCAGTTGCTGGCCTCAGGTCTGCTCTATGACTCGATCACGTTTTCAAATTTCAATCTGTCCGACGCAGAGCTTGTGATCGAGATCGCGTTCGAAGCCGACTTCGTAGATGTATTTCAGGTTCGGGGTTGCGGCCGCCAACGTTCCGGGCACTATTACAAGCCAATTGTTCAGGATGATTGTCTCTTGTTCTTCTATAAGGGACTGGACAATGTCGTGCGTGAGACGGTCGTGCGCTTCCAAACTCCGCCAGATCAAATTGAAAACAACGTCGCGCGATGGCATTGGAAGATTCCGGCAACGCAATTCCGAGAGCTGCTTAACACCGTGAGCTGCCGAGTCTCTGGCGAGATTGCGCGGCCGGTTCCCAAAAGTGTCGTGCAGGGCTTTCGTGAACGCCGGGAGGCATTCCGCCACTGGGAAGAAGACTCTACTTCCTTCGAGAGCAGCAACGGGATCTTCGACGAAGCGATGCGTACATGTATCGCTGATTTTCACGCATTGCAGATTCCAAATGGTAACGAGCATATCGTCGCGGCGGGCATTCCTTGGTTCGCCACCATGTTTGGCCGAGACTCGCTTATTGCCGGCTACCAAGCTCTCTTGCTGAACCCGCGGCTTGCCGCTGAAACATTACGCGTGCTGGGTCGCTTTCAGGGAAAGGAATTCAACGATTGGCTCGACGAAGAGCCGGGCAAGATCCCTCATGAATATCGTTCCGGCGAGATGACTCGCTCCGGCGAAATGCCGTTTGGTCCGTACTATGGGACGGTTGATGCCACGCCGCTGTTTCTCGTTCTGCTTAGCGAGACCTTCAACTGGACCGGCGATGAGCAACTCGTCAAGGAACTACTTCCCAATGCGCATGCAGCGCTGAAATGGATTGAAAGCTATGGTGATCTGGATAGAGATGGACTTGTAGAGTACAAGAAGAGGTCGCCTAAAGGCCTGACAAATCAGGGCTGGAAAGATTCCTGGGATGCGAACATGCATCGCGACGGTAGTGTCGCCGATCCTCCCATTGCGCTAGTCGAGGTGCAAGGCTACTGCTACGAAGCGCAATACCGCATGGCGCAGCTGTTAAGGCATTTTGGCGAAACCGAATATGCCGACAAGGTGCGCGGACGGGCGACTGAACTCGCGAAGAAGATCGAGGAGAGTTTCTGGATGCAGTCGGAATCTTTCTACGCGATGGGTCTTGACGCGAAAAAGCGCCAGCTCCAGGTAATCTCCTCCAACGCCGGACATCTGCTGTTTACCCGCGCAATTAATCGCGAGCGGGCAAAGCTGGTGGTGCAGCGGTTCATGCGCGATGACATGGAGT
>JAFAUE010000158.1 GCA_019243475.1 Acidobacteriota bacterium
CCGTGTTGCTGACCATTGTGCCCGTCGGCCAGCAGCCAAATGCGATCGCGGTGAAGGCCTTCATCCTCCGCAAGCCCCCTCAGTAAAAGTCCCGTCGCCTATTGGCAGGCCGGCAACTCTCGATTGGCGGCCTCATCGGCACCTGGAAGTGCATCGAACTGTAAGGATCCTCAGGCAAATCCTTCTTGAGAGTCAAAGCCATGTTCCGCAGTACGGTCCTCTTTTTTGTTCTTTTGGCCCTCGGTCTGCCAGGGATCTGTTCAGCAAAAAACCGCAACACAGCACGCGGCCGCGAGCAAGTAAGAATAGGTGAGGCCGTGATTTCGGCCGGACTGCAGGTTGAGGAAACCGCGCTCGACTGCTCGCACTTCGTCAACGCGCTGTTCCAGCAAGTCGGAATCTACTATCGTTACCAACCGTCTCGCGTTCTCTATGGCGGAGTGCCCGGCTTCAAGCGTGTATATCGGCCGTCTGAAGGGGATTTGATCGTCTGGCCGGGACACGTGGGCGTTATCGTTGATCCAGCGGAACAGACCTTTTTGAGTGCGCTCTCGCGAGGAGTAAAAGTGAGTTCCTACGTCTCGCGCTATTGGCAGCGTCGCGGTCATGCGCGTTTTTTCCGCTACTCTCTGCCAGTTTCGTCGCCGACGTGGTTGGCACGTAATTCGCGTCTATCGACATCGTCAACTTCCGACGGATTGGATTAACAAACAGATTCATCCCGCCAGCGCTGCATGGGAGTGTAGGCAGGGCGCTCTTCCCCGAGTTGAGGGTTACGCGGGTCGAAGTAGCAATCACCCAAAAGTCGCATCTTCTCAGATACTTGCGCAGCTTACATTTCCTCGGATTCGTCGCGAATTGACCTTCTCTGGATGTTATATTTGAAACTCAACAATGCCATTAAAAACGTTGTTCCTGAACCCTCCCTCGTTCGAGAACTTTGACGGCGGCGCCAGTTCGCGCTGGCCGGCCACTCGAGAGATTGAATCGTATTGGTATCCGGTTTGGTTGGCTTATCCGGCCGGCATGCTGGAAGGCTCCCGCTTGCTTGACGCCCCGCCTCACCACGTATCGGCGGAAGAAACGATCGAGATCGGCAAGCAATACGAGTTTCTGGTTCTATTTACCAGCACGCCAGGGTGGCAGGGCGACCAAAGGCTTGCCTATGCCATGAAGGCGGCCAATCCTCGCCTGAAGATTGCCTTCGTTGGACCTCCGGTGACGACGGCACCGGACAGGGCACTCAATGAGTGCGACGCGATCGACTTCGTGTGCCGCAAAGAATTTGACTATTCGACGGTTGAGTTCGCGCAGGGCAAGCCGCTCGAAGAAATTCTTGGCATCTCCTACCGTAAGAACGGACGCATAACTCACAATCCAGATCGTCCGCAGATTCAAGACCTCGACGCGCTGCCCGATGTAACCGATATTTACAAGCGGGATCTTGACGTAACGCGTTACAACGTTCCGTTTCTTCTCCATCCATTTGTCTCGCTGTACTCGACGCGCGGGTGCCCAGCGCAGTGCACGTTCTGCCTGTGGCCGCAGACGCTCAGCGGACATGCGTGGCGTAAGCGCTCCACCGACGCCGTCGCGCGGGAGATGGCGAAAGCCAAAGAGTACTGGCCCGACGTGAAGGAGTTTTTTTTCGACGATGACACTTTCAACATTCAGAAGGCGCGTACCGTCGAACTCTGCGCGAAGCTCAAGCCGCTCAACCTCACTTGGTCGTGCACCTCACGCGTAACGACCGATTACGAGACTTTGAAAGCGATGCGCGATGCCGGGTGCCGGCTGCTGATCGTCGGCTACGAATCGGGCGATCCGCAGATCCTTAAGAACATAAAAAAAGGCGCCACCGTCGAACGCGCGCGGGATTTCACGCGCGACTGTCACAAACTTGGCCTGGTGATTCACGGCGACTTCATTTTGGGACTTCCAGGAGAGACGCGGGAGACGATCCGCCGCACGATCGACTTCGCCAAGTCGCTTGATTGCGAGACCATTCAGGTTTCGCTTGCGCATGCCTACCCGGGAACGGAATTCCACGACTTCGCTGAGAAGAATGGCTTCATCATCAACAGCCAGTCGATGGTCGATTCCGGCGGACACCAGATGGCGCATATCGAGTATCCCGGCCTGCCGCGGGATTACGTGATGGAGATGGTTCACCGGTTCTACGACGAGTACTACTTCCGTCCCAAGCAGGTCTATCGCATTGTGCGTAAGGCGATCTTCAACAATAGCGAACGTAAACGCTTGTACAAGGAAGCCAAGTCATTCTTAAAGCTGCGAGCAGCCCGCAACAAGTACGTAGAAGAAACTCGGAAGAACACGCCGGTGGAAGCTGCGGTCACTCCCTCGCCAATTGAAGAGCCGGTGGAGGTTGGATCAGAGTAGGGGAGCCGATCAGCCGCAGCGATGTGCGAGGCGTATGCTGCGTCGGCTATCTTCCCGGCTGGACTAGGCCACGAGTAGCTTCTCCAAGTCTCCCGCCGTTCCCGGAATTACCTGGTCATACGTGCATTGGCTAGGCTTTTTGTCCGGACGCCAGCGCAGAAACTTGCAGCCGTGCCGAAACCGTCCACCGGAGAAGTGGTCGTACTGCACCTCGCAGACTAGTTCATTTTTCAGTGCTACCCATTCGGTAGAACGCTCTGTCGCCCACCGGCTCGGACCTCCTGGAGCGTTGCCGCTGAAGCCCACTGCCTTTTCCTGCTGACGTTCTGCGATATAGGGCTCCAACGTTTTGAGGAGCTTTGCCCGCTCAGCAACGCTGAAGCTGGAAGTAAAGCCTACGTGATTGAGTCGTTCATTTTCATCGTGCAAACCTAGCAGCAGTGAACCGACTACTCCTCCTTTGCTTGCATAACGAAAACCGCCGACCACGCAGTCGGCAGTGCGCAGACGTTTGATCTTCAACATGGCCTGGCGATCGCCGGAATGATATGGCTCTTGAGCGAGCTTTGCCACCACGCCGTCGAAGCCCACGGTTGCCAGATTCCCCATCCAGCGTTCTGCCACCGGCAGATCGCTCGTGTACGGCGACAGGCGCACGGTTCCCTTTTTAGGAATCTCTTCAAAAAACTGCATCAGGGCTTCTTTTCGCTGTTTTAGCGGTCTATCTGTCAGGACATTCCCGCCGTTATCCACCAGCAGATCGAAACAAAGGAATGTGACGGGCGTCTCCTTCGAAAGCTTGCGAATTCGGCTCTCGGCGGGATGAATCCGCTGAAGTAGAGCGTTGAAATCAAGATGCCCGCCGCTGAGGATCACGATTTCTCCGTCGAGCACGAATTGTTTCTGCGGCAAACCTCGGAGTGCCTCAACCAATTCGGGAAAATACCGCCCCAGCGGCTGGCCT
>JAFAUE010000241.1 GCA_019243475.1 Acidobacteriota bacterium
GCTATTAAAGGCGCGCTCTCAACAGTGACGGTCTTCTGGAGGAACTTGGGAGTTCTGCGACTGGTCACTCCGGACGGCTTCGAATCGACTGAGCGAATCGCCTGAATCATTCTTATCAACTCCCTTGCTTTCACTTTCGTGTCCTTCTCGTCGGAGGAAAAACTTCCGGTGGTCAAGTCATCCGACACCGCGTGGCAATACATGCAGCGCACTTTGAAAGTAATCGATAGCTGCTTCATTACCCCGACCAACTCAGACTTCGAGATGTCCTTTGGGAAAACCTGGAGATTGGTAAAGCCGTCAGGTATCGGATTTGTGCTTGGCCGCGGAGCCGAATTGTCCGGCTGTTGAGCCAAACGCAGTACGGAATGTGAGATAGGCAGAAAGGCCTCTTGCGCCGACATCCTTAAGATCGTCGGATTGTTTCCGGTTTGCCCACCGGCGGGATTGCAAATCGCCGCCAGAAGGAGGACCAACGACGCTACCCTCATCGTCATATGCCAAACCATCGAGAGCTTCTCCCTTTCCAGAAAGCCGCGATGATATTCAAGCATTGCGTGATTGTCACGTGCAGGCTAAAGGGTGAACTACATGCGATTGCGGTCCAAATGCACTGCTAAGAAGGAACAATCTGGGAGACGTTACATCTTCCGCCGGGTAAACTCGCAAACTTGCGCTGCATCTTTGCGCCTACTGGCTTTGTAGAACCAAACTGGGATTCGTGCGTGCTGCACGGCGGGCTGGAATGTAACAAGCAATCAACGCGACTAGGAAGACAACCGGAAGTGTAGCCGCCAGACTCATCGGGTCTCTGGGGCTGATGCCAAACAGAAGACTTTTTAAAACTGGATTGAGCGCCAGAGATCCCACGAACCCAGCAATGAGTCCGCAACCTATCATGCCCACGCCTTGGATAAGCACCCGCCTGATCACCTGCCGGGGCGTGGCTCCTAATGCCATTCGAATTCCGATCTCCTGACGTCGCTGAGAGACTGAGTAGGCAAGCACGCCATAAATTCCGATAACAGTGAGCAACACTGCGAGCACCGCAAACAGAAACCCCAGTCCGGTGGTAAGCCGGGGTTCGGCAATCGAGTCTGACACCAGGTCCTTCATCATGGAAATATTGTTCACGGCAACGCCTGGATCCAGCTCCGCGACCTTTTGTTTCACTGCCTGAATCAGCCCTGAATTCACAGCGTCGGAACGCACGATCAGAGTCATGGTGGGAAATTGAAGCGGCGCCTGTTGGTGCGGTGTATAGACTTCCTGGAATGCCGGACTCTGAAGGCTCGATATTTTCACGTCCTTGGCTAAACCAACGATCAACATCGGCTGCATGTCCCGCGAATTCGCAATCCACTTGCCCACTGGATCCTGACCTTGAAAAAAGCGACTGGCGGCCGCTTCATTGACGATCGCAACCTTGCGCCCGCTGCGGTCGTCATGATCGTCGAATGATCTTCCGCGCACCAGCGGAATCCTCATTACACGAAAGTAGTCTGGAGTTACCTCTCTCAGCGACATTACCGGATCTCTACCTATGCCCTTGCACGGCCAGTTTTCAGGACAAAAGTACATGTATGCGCCTCCTCCCACGAGAGGCAACGCGTTCACGGCAGCCGATCGTAATCTGGGAATCGCATTCACGGAATCGACCAGCCGGTGGATGAACAACTCCTGCTCGGCAGAGGAATATCTCTGCCCGGGAAAATTGATCGACATCGTTAGCAAGTTGCTCGCATTAAAGCCAGGATCTACATTCATCAACTTCGACAGGCTTTTAATCAGCACCGCAGATCCGCTCAGCAGCAGGACGGCTATGCCGACTTCTGCGGCCACAAGCGCCGCTCGAGCGCGACCAGTGCGTCGCGTGGAGCTCGCACTACGACTGCCTTCGGTCAATCCTTCTTGCACAGCTCTGCCGAACGCACGCAGCGATGGCAGCAATCCCGCGAGTACTGCAGAGAGCACAGCCAGGAAAACAGCGAACAGAAGAACGTCGCCGTGCAGCCCTACTTCTTCCGACCGCGGCAGCGTTCCGGGCGGCAGCAAACGCAAGGAAAGATGGAGGAGTTGGGCGAGCAGCACGCCCAGAACCGCGCCGGTCAGCGCAAGGACAAGCGTTTCCGTCAGAAACTGCGAAATCACTTGTGTACGGCTCGCGCCTATGGCCACTCGAATCGCAATTTCCCGCCGCCGCGCATTGGCTCTGGTGAGAACCAGGTTCATCAAATTGGTACAACCGATCAGCAAAACGCCAAGCGTGGCTGTAAGCAAGACGAACAACGGCTCCCGGACTCCTGCCGTCAGACTCTCGCTGAGCGGCGCCGGTACCAGGTCTTCCGTTGAGTCCGCGAATGCAGGGAAGTCCTTTTTGTAACCGGCATCGATGACTCGAACCTCCGACTCAAGAGCAGCGACCGACGTTCCCTCTTTGGCTCGAGCAATGACCTGCAAGTACCCAGCGCCGGAGTGTACTTTTGCCGGCGACATCGTTGGATTTTCGAACACCCTCGGCATCCATATCTCGGGCTCAGGTTGTTGCAGAGGGAAGCGGAACGATTCGGGCAGAATGCCGACAATCACCGTTGGCTGGCCGCCGATGGTGATGGCGCGCCCGACAATCTCCGGATCCCCCGCGAACCGGCTGTGCCAAAAACGCGCGCTAAGAATGGCCACAGCTGGGCCAGCAGGGGAGTCTTCCTGCGGAAGAAATTCGCGACCAAGAGCGGTGGAAACTCCCAGCACTTCAAAAAAGGAGCGAGTCACTTGTGCAGAAGTGATTTGATCGGGCAGTTCTCCGCTGCGGCTTAGAGTCACGCTCGAGGGAAAATAGGCGGCAACCGAACTTAGTAGGCGAGTGTTCTGCTGCAGGCGCTCAAACCGCGTAAACGAGACATCGATTCCCGACAGCCCTCGGTCTTTATCCGTATTACTGAAGGAAAACAATTGAGAGGCGTTCGTATACGGAAGCGGCTGCAGCAGGACCGCATCGACGATGGAAAACATGCTCGTGGCCCCGCCAATGCCGACCGCGAGCGTAAGCACCGCCACAATACTGAAGCCGGGTTCCTTCCTTAATAACCGCAGCGCGTAGCGAACGTTTTGCGAGAAGGCTTTCATGCTCGACCTCCGGCAGGAACACCGCTTACAGAATCAACACCAAAATTCCGAAACATGAATCTCGCCGCGTCTCAAGTGCGCGCAGCCAGCTCGCTCAAGAAAAGCACTCGGCCCGGGCTTGAGCAACTGCAACATGCAGACGTTCCTGATCAAACGGCTTTGCCAGGACGTTCAAGGAACGCGACTTAAACAATTCCAGCCGGGGATCGTCATAGGTTGTCGTGAAAATCAGCGCCGGGAGCTCTTCCCTGGCGATTTTCTGCAGAACTTCCAGCGTATTCTTGCCAGCGATTTCAATGGCAAGCACGAGAAGATCTGGGCGATGCTTCTTCAGTCCGGCCACTGCTTCCTCAAGTCCATTGAACTCGCCGACAATCTGAATGCCAGGCTCGCGGCTCAATAGTAGTCGCGTCTTCTTGCGCGACAAAGGTTCGTCGTCCGCGATGGCAGCTCGCAGATTCTGCCAGTGCTGGACCTCGTGGGCCACGTGAAGGTTGCGCCTCGCTCTTCTCGTCGTGTAGGAGTCCGATCCCGGAAGACTCTCAGACAAGTCAATCCGGGACCAACGGTTGCGGTTTTGACGGGACTAACAGGATTTCGTTTCTAACTCTGGGATGAATTCATCGAATCAACGACAAAAAGATCGCCTGCGCAGGATGTATGCCAAGGCTGGAATGTCACGGATCGAGGCTTCTGGGGTGCGTTCTTTAAAGAAATTCAACTGGTGATAGACACATTGGATCGCGGGAGGCAGGCGGGAACGACCGGTCAGAAATCAGGTCCTTCCCACCCGATGGATCACAGTCGTTTATCGCGCGACAGAGGGTGACAATCCGCTAACCACAGGTGCCAAAGTAGACCGATGACCGATGACCAGCCGTGATTTACTTCTTTGCCGCCGGCCCCCATTCCTTATCCCAATCGATGGGACCGTCGACAAATCTTCGGCGCAGCGTCTCCAGCAATTGAGCGTTGCCTTGCGCGAGATAGTCGTATGCCTTATCCCACTCCTCTCCGGACTTCCAGCCGGTCTGAGTCAGTTTCACCACAGTCGAGTCGCCGGCCGCAATGAATTCAAATTTGGCATTCGTACGCTCTCGCCGGACGGTCGGAAACCACTCCGGAGCCAGCGCCGATATAGTGAGTTCCCGTTCAGGGATGAAACTGAGAATTGTTCCGCCGCCGGTCTTCCCGCCGGGATAGTGTGCGGTCCATTCTCCTCCCTCGCGTAGATCTACCACGGCGTGAGGAGTGAGCCACGTGCTCAAGCCTTCACTGGTCGCGAACGCCTGCCACACCGCCGAACGTGCGGCTGGAATCGTAACCTCGAAAATCAGCGCTCTTTCCGGAGCCGGCTGCTTAGTGACTTTGACATGCTCTTCGGCAAGAGCCGTCAGGCAGGCGCTCATCAGCAACAGAAAACCAAGAATTCGCATAGTTAGGTCCTTTTAGCGGAATGTGTACAAATACTTACTTGACCGTTCAACTAAATATTCGTCTATACTTGAAATGTCAAGCGAATTCTTATGGGCAAGAGATCCGATACCGGCCAGCGTCTGATCGAATCGGCGCGTTTTCTTTTTTGGGAGCGCGGTTATGCCGGCACAAGCATGTCCGATCTTCTCGGCCATGCCGACGTGAACTCCGGCAGCTTCTATCACTTCTTTGAAAGTAAGGAAGCGTTGCTTCGCGCAGTGCTCGAAACCTACCTGCAGGCCCTTCAGCCGGTGATCGTCGCTCCCGCCTTCGCCAGCACCGACAAGCCATTGGGACGCATCTTTGCGATTCTCGCCGGCTATCGTGAACGTATTCTTCAGACCGGCTGCAAGTACGGCTGTCCACTTGGGCGGCTGGCCTTAGAGATCGATCCTGAGAACCGTCCGGCGCACGACCTCATCGCAGACAATTTTCGCAGTTGGATCGCCGTAATCCGCGAATGCCTTGACGACTTTCGAGATCAGCTGCCGAAGCATACCGATCGCGAGGCGCTGGCAACCTATGTACTGACTGTGATGGAAGGCGCCGTGATGGTTTCGCGATCTTACGGTTCGGTTGAGCCCTTCGACCGCGCCGTTGCTCAGCTCGAGGAGCATTTCCGATTGTTGTTGCAGTCTTCCGGTCGAGAATCCAGCCTCAAGCCGCGCTCCCGCCGACGCAAAGCAAGTAGGTAGTTTCTTACGCGTTCATCTGTCGCGGTGGACTGCAGGAATCGCGCACGATCAGTTGGGTTGCGAGCAGAACCGGAGTCTCGATCGGCGAACGTCCTTCGACGTGATCGATCAACATGCGCGCGGCAATCATGCCTACCTCCCGCGCCGGCTGGCGAACCACGGTCAGTGTCGGACGAAGCAAGGTTGACCAATAGAAGTCGTCAAAACCCAGCAAGCTGATTTCCTCGGGACAACGCATTCCCAGTTCCTGGATCGCCGCGAACGCTCCCAGAGCCATCATGTTGTTGGTGCAAAAAATCGCCGTCGGACGCTGAGCGCGCTGCAGCAGCTGCATGGCATGCTTGTGTCCGCTTTCAATGTCGTTGTGGCCGGCAAGAATCATCGAGCGATCCGGGCGAATATTTGCCGCGCGCAGCGCCTGCAGAAAGCCTTCCAGGCGGTCGGCGGATGTGCCGCTTGAGATGTCGCCGGAAATGATGCCAATGCTGCGATGTCCCAGACTCAGCAGATAGCGAGTAGCGTTGTCGGCGGCCACCACATTGTCGATTCCCACTCGCCCGACCGAAGAATCGCCCGACGCCGGATATCGATCGGCATAAATCCATGGAATGTTTCCCAAAATGGGTTTCATCTTCTTCGTCAGCGCGTCCATTGCGGGAACGCGCACCACTCCATCCACGCGCCGGCGATGGAACGAATCCAGATAGTCGCGTTCCTCGTCCCACTTTTCGCGTGAATCACCGACCAGCACCGTGTAATTAGCGGAGGTTGAGTAGTCCTTGGCCCCTCGCACTACGTCCACATAAAAGTTGTTGGAGAGATCGGGGACGATGACCGCGATCGTGTGCGTCTTTTGCAGGCGCAGTCCGCGCGCCAGGTCATTCGGACGGTATTTGAGCTGTTTAATTGCGCCTTGAATCCGGCTGCGCATCTCGGCGCTTACGTAGTCCGAGTTGTTCAGCGCGGCGGAAATCGTCGACACCGATGCTCCGGCAGCCTTGGCTACCTCTCGAATCGTGATATGTTGCCCGCTGTTTTTGGTCTTGGAATCCGACCGTGGGTGTTTACCGCCGCTCGTGGCCATTGCGACGAGGATACTCGGAGCCCGCGAATTCAGCACCGTCTGCGCCATTCGATCCAACGCTGGAGCGCCTGCGCGGTTAACGCCTACTGGAGCTACTTCGGCTAAGTCATTGAATCGATTACGGCCAACGGTAACTTAAGATTAGAAAACGACCATTGTGGAAGAGTCGGCATCAGACTACAATAAATGCCGAAACGTTTTGGCAAAATTGGCGTTTCGGCGCGGCCGAGTTCGGAGCGCCGAGCTTCTCCGGCCAAAAGAATTGTGGAGCAATGGTCATGAGTACACGCAGCGTGGATCCAGTCGCAGAACCGCTTTCCAATTTGGAACAGTGGGACGACTTCGTCGAAGGCCGTTATAAAGAAGGAAAGTCGGAATCCGAGTTTCGCCAGTATGACGCCAAGGCAAATCCCGGCGTCGCGGACTTCTATCGGCTCAACCACCGCTACCAGACGCTGGACTACGTGCTCGGCAAAGAGAAGCAGTACTTCGGCCTCACTCGCGGGAAGAAGAGCGTTTGGGAGGCCGCCGACTACCTCAATACCCT
>JAFAUE010000005.1 GCA_019243475.1 Acidobacteriota bacterium
TCCGCGCAATGCCAGCCTTGAACCGGAGTTTTACGGCGATGTGGATCCGGCCAGGTATGCGCCGCGAAAGCCCCTGATCTGGTTTTGGATGATGTACGACCGCTCTCCGCTCGGCTTGAATCATTGGCTGGGTTATCGCATGCGCTACATGATTGCGCGACACCTGCTCAAGCACATCGGCAAGAACGTGAAACTATTCCACGGGATTGAAGTTTCGTTCGGATACAACCTGACGATCGAAGACGACTGCACGATCCACAAGTACGTCCTGCTTGACGATCGCGGTGAGTTGATTATTCATCAGGGCAGTTCTATTTCGGACTTCGCCAATATTTATTCTCATGCCCACGACCTCAACGACGGCATGATCATCACCAATCACAAGACCGAGATCGGCCCGAAGGCACGCATTACTTATCACGCAACCGTGCTCAGCGGTGTAACTGTCGGCGAGCACGGCATCGTCGGGGCTATGGGAGTAGCTTCGAAGGATGTTCCCGCGTACAACGTGGTCGCAGGCATCCCCGCGAAAACCGTCAAGGTGAAATCGATTGCGCCTCCAGGGTTTAGAACTACAGGCAACGCGGAATAGTTCATTCGCGTTCTTCCACCAAATCCCAATACCCTGTAACCTGTCCTCATACCTACTCCGCGATGGACCAGGCTCCCACACACAACTTACCCGATTCCAGTCAGCGCACTGGCTCGGGACAGAAGCAGCGCATTCTCAGCGGAATGCGGCCGACAGGCAAGCTGCACCTTGGCAATTACGTCGGGGCGCTCGCCAATTGGGTGAAACTCCAGGACAAATACCATTGCTTCTTCTTCATCGCCGATTGGCACGCTCTGACCAGCGACTACGCCGACACATCGGAAATTAAGCAGAGCTGCGTGGAAGTGATGACGGACTATCTCGCGGCCGGCCTCGATCCGCAACGCTGCACGATGTTCATTCAGTCGCATGTGCCTCAGCACGCCGAGCTTCACCTACTTCTTTCGATGATTACGCCCTTGGGGTGGCTGGAACGGGTTCCGACCTACAAAGAGCAGCAGCAAAACATTCGAGATAAAGATCTGAACACTTACGGATTTCTTGGATACCCGCTGCTGCAGTCAGCTGACATCATGCTTTACCAGGCCGACTTCGTGCCTGTGGGCGAAGATCAAGTTCCCCACATAGAAATCACCCGCGAGATTGCACGGCGCTTCAATGGGTTTTATCCGCGAGATGCTACTGCCAATGAGCCCGAACCGCGCCGCGCGTATGTCTTTCCAGAACCGCAAGCTCTGCTCACGCCATCGCCGAAGCTGCCCGGCACCGATGGACGAAAAATGTCGAAATCGTACGGCAATTCCATTTTGCTGAGCGATCCAGAACCCGTCGTTCGGCAAAAGCTGAAGACGATGGTCACAGATCCGGCCCGCGTTAGACGAACTGACCCGGGAAACCCTGATGTCTGTCCCGTGGGTGACGTGCACAAAATTTTCAGTTCCGACGAGACCCTCGAAAAGGTCTATGCTGGCTGCAGGAGTGCCGGCATTGGCTGTATCGAATGCAAGATATGGGCGGCAGATTCACTCATGCGGGTGCTAAATCCAATTCAGGAGCGCCGCGATGCATACGAGAAGAATCCGCACAAGGTGTGGGAATTGTTGGAAAACGGTGCCGGGCGCGCACGCGCGGCGGCTGAAACAACGATGCAGGAAGTGAGAGTGGCGATGAAGATGACAAAGGACAGCAGAGTTCTCGGTCATCAGTCGTCAGCAAAGGTACAAAAAGTGGACGCTCTTTAAGCCAGCGCCGCGCTTACAACTGCAAACTGAGCAGCCAAAACTTGAATGGCGGAAGTAAGCCCAATTCGACGCGAGCCCAGCGAATCCCCCTTCGCCGTTACTGTAGGGGCAGTGTACGAAGGCCCCCTTGACCTGCTGCTAGACCTCATTCGCAAGCAGGACATCGATATTTACGACATTCCCATCGCGAAAATCACAGCGCAGTATCTCGGCTACGTTGAGCGGATGAAGCAGCTCGACGTGGATGTTGCGGCGGAGTTCATCTACATGGCTTCGCTGTTGATCCACATCAAATCGAAAATGCTGCTGCCGCGCGATCCGGACGCTGCCCCGGATGCGCAGGAAGATCCCCGCATGGAGCTGGTGAACCGGCTGCTGGAGCATGAGAAGTTCAAGAGCGCGGCGCAGATGCTGCTGCAGAAACAGCAGATCGAAGAGGCGGTTTGGAGCAATCCCGCGCTGAAGGAATTCAAAGAAGATGAAGGCGCGGAGCCGGAAATGGCCGCAGATGTAGTGGATCTCGTGCGCACCTTCCAATCGATTCTCGACCGCCTGCGCGAGCGACCGATACTGGAAGTAAATGAGGACGCAGTCACAGTCGGACAGATGATCGAATATCTGCGCCGGCGCCTGCTGCTTGAAGAGAAGCCCCTCCGATTGAAACGGTTGCTACAACCGATGCAGACGCGAAACGCACTGGTCTGCACTTTTCTTGCACTGCTTGAGCTGGTCAGACTACAGGCAATTCTGTTACGCCAGGACGCGGTTTTCGGCGAAGTCCTGATAAAGAAGAGCGAGAATTTTGAAACTCTGGTAGCAGAATCCAGTAAGGTTCGCGATGATTGGAAGTAGACTCTTCAAAGAAGCTTAGGAGCTGAGCAGCTTAGAAGTTGAATGTCGATCAAAGCCAAAATCGAAGCCATTGTTTACGCTGCAGAAGAGCCAGTCACGATTGACCAGGTTCTCGCTGTGCTCGCCGACGAGATCGCCGCGGAGCAGCATGCGGAGTCTTGCCCGCCTCTGGAAGCGATGGAGCACAATGCGAGTGATGTTAACGACGGGCGGGCGCTGGCCGATGCCAAACATGAAGCCAAGCAGCAGCGCGATCTTGGACGCAAGCGCGTGCGGGAAATCCTCGAGCAACTCACGGCCGAGTACGACGCGCCAGCGCACGGCATGGAAATTCGTCAGGTCGCGGGTGGATATCGAATGTCCACTAAGCCCGAGCATCATGACGTGGTCCGCTCTTTCGCGCGCAGTCTGAAGCCCCCTGTCCGACTCTCTCTTCAGGCCCTGGAAACTTTGGCAGTCATTGCCTACAAGCAACCGGTCACTGGGCCGGAGATCAGCGAAATTCGCGGAGTCGATTCCAGCGGCGTGCTCGCTAATCTAATTTCGCGCAAACTGATCACGACGGCTGGACGGAAGCAGGTTATCGGACGACCGATCCTGTACAAGACCACAAAAGACTTTCTCATGCGTTTTGGCCTGAAAGACCTGAGCGAGCTGCCCAGCATCGAAGAGTTTGAAAAGCTGACCTCGGCCGCGCAGAGCGATTTGTTTAACGCCGAGGAGGTCCGCTCGGATCCAACCGGAGTATCAGATGTACCGGTGGAGCATGAAGAAGCCGAGCAAGCGACAGTGACTGCCGACCGTGCCGAAACTGCGGAGTCTTCTCAGATCGAGTAAGGCTCACAATTGTTCAAACGAGACCGGCTCTTAATGACGCCATGCCGCTAGAACGCTTGCAGAAGATTATTGCCGCCGCCGGGATTGCTTCCAGGCGCAAAGCCGAGGAATTGATCCAGCAAGGACTTGTCAGCGTGAACGGACAGATCGTCTTGGAACTCGGGAGCAAGGCAGATCCAGACAAAGATTCCATTCGTGTCAATAACAAGCTTTTAAAAGGCGCTGAGAGACACGAGTACGTCGTACTGAACAAACCGCGCGGTTACGTGACCACGGTTTCCGATCCGGAAGGTAGGCCCACGGTGATGGAGCTTGTGAAGAGCAAGGCCAGGCTTTATCCAGTTGGCCGTTTGGACTTCAACAGCGAAGGCCTGCTTTTGCTCACGAATGACGGCGCGCTCGCGCACAAATTAATGAAAGCGGCGTCGCACATTCCCAAGACATATCTTGTCAAAGTTGCCGGGCAGCCGGACGAGTCACAACTGCGTCGTTTGCGAGCGGGAGTTTCAATCGCAGAAGAACGCAATCCCGAACATCGAGTGCGCACGGCACCGGCACAGATTCGCGTAATCAAAGATGCCGACAACCCGTGGCTCGAAGTCACACTGCACGAAGGACGTAACCGGCAAATCCGCAAGATGTTCGAGGAAGTTGGGCATCACGTCGAGAAGATTCGCCGGGTGCGTTACGGCTCGCTGGAATTAGACCTACCTCCCGGCGAGTCGCGCAGCTTGAATCCGCGCGAAGTGTCGTTTCTTCTACGAACGACTGAGCCGGGACGCGCGCAAGCTCAACCCGAGCGCCGTAACGTTGCAGCTCGTTCGGAGAGACGTCCAGCGCGTGCCGATGCACGTCGTTTTCGCCGCGACGCGGTCCCAGCGGAGGGAGAACGCGCGCGCTTTCGTGAGCGCACTCGCGGACCAAAACGGCAGCGAAGCTTCGACGATCGGCAGCCTCAGAAGACAGTTCGATTTCAGGATCGAAAGGATAACGCGGAACCACGCGACGGCTCCGACCGCCCTCGACCCTTCTCTCACGCGCGTCGGTCCGAAGGACGGGATAAGCCTCGCAACGAGCGCGCGCCTCGCTTCCGCGGGGGCGGTCAAGACCGAGATCGCGGCGAACGTCCTTCAGGTCGATCGTTCAGTCGTTCCAAGTTCGGGAAACGCCGCAAGCCTGAGAGCTGAAGAAGCGAGGTCAGAAGAGTCGCTAGACACCGAACATCGGGAAGTGGCTTGCCGCAGCCATGAAGAAGATGATCACAAAGGTCAAATAAAAGCTGAAGCGAGAGGTGAGAGCGGCTTGTTTGCCAAGCGATACCAGTTCAGCAGGCATGGAAGCTGGACTCGCGGCGGCACCCTCCATCCAGCGCAAAATCTTTTTATTAGCGCGCCACACGATTCCCCAAACATTCAGCAGCAACAAAAAGCCCATACCTCCGCCGATTCCAATCGAAAGCGAACGGTTGCTCTCCCATCCATGCGAGTTCCATTTAAGGAATAACCAGCTAGCCGCGAAAATCGCGATGCTTGCGCCAACATAGAGTAACGGTCGATTTCCGAACCTGAGCAGGCCATAGAACAGGATCCAGGCGACAATCCAGATGCCGAAAAACGTGCCGAAAAACGCGCCAGGATTACCTCCGCCATTCTTGGCATCGGTAGAAACAATCTCTCCCAGATAGGCCAGTCCAGAAAGAACGGTCACAAGCGAGGCCCAGCGAAACCAATTCAAGGTCGGCCACAACAATCCAGGAAGAACAGAAGGTCTGGTTGAGGGATCGAGGTGCGCTGAGAATCGAGAGCTAACCAAATTGAAAAAATAAAGGAAGCCAATCCAGAGAATTGCGCTGGCAATATGCAGCCAGCGCCAGAACATCTGGAGGTTTACGCTGGCGCCCGGCGGCCAATGAACCAACGGAGCAGGCATGCTCATCGGGCTATCGCCAGTACAGGTACGCCACGCCGGATAGGAGGACGGCAACCGTCATCGAGATCGCGATACACAGGATCAGAGTGATGCCGAACTCGAAAGGATTGCCGGGTGTTTTATTGTTAGGCCGATAATCGGTCATATGGCAACTAATCTATGGTGTCGCCTCATTCGAGCGCAAGTGCATCTCGGATATGGGTTGGATGTGTGCACTTCGAACGCATCTTGTCGCGAAGTCGCGAGTGAAACATTAAATGGTCCAGCGCGGAGAACGAAATCCGAAGCCGCGTCCACGGTTCATCGAGCCGATGGAATGCACCCGCGTGGCGCACCTGCCCAATGGAAAAGACTGGATATACGAGATTAAGCAGGATGGCTACCGGGCAGTTGCCATCATCGATGGAAACTCAGCGGCGCTGTATTCGATGTCAGCGCGCGAGTATAGCAACGATTTCCCGCAGATCATTTTCGCTCTGAAAGAAGCAAGGCTTGGCACCGCAGTCCTCGACGGAGAAATTGTCGCGCTCGACCAACGCGGACGCGCTCGCTTTCAGGAACTGCAGAACTGGAAGCGGACGCGCCTGCCGATCATTTATTACGTCTTCGATGTGCTTCACCACGGCGGCAGAGACACCTTGCACCAAACTCTCAACGAGCGCCGGGAAATCCTGGAGCAGCTTGCAGCCCGCTTCATCGAACCTGTTCGACTGAATCCGGTTTTCCGCACGAAGCTCGGGCCACTCGTCGCGCAGGTGAAAAAACTGAAGCTGGAGGGTGTGGTCGCAAAGCGCAGTGGATCAATTTACCTGCCGGGAAAGGTTTCGGATGCCTGGCAGAAACACCGATTCAATCAGGAAGCCGAGTTCATCATCGGCGGCTATGTCCGCGGCGGACGTAACTTCTCCTCATTGGTGGTCGGTGAATATCGACAAGAGGATCTTTATTACGTCAAACGAGTCGCGGCTGGTTTTACACCCCACTTGCGCTCCGGAGTGTTCGAAGAGCTGCGCGGCCTCGAGACCCGCAAATGCCCCTTCGTAAACTTGCCCGAGCGAAATCGGTCCGGGCACGGACTCACAGCGGAAAAGATGCGCGAATGCGTCTGGCTGAAGCCGGAGCGGCGCTGCGAGTTGGAATTCGTTGAGCGCACCGTTGGCGGCAGGTTGCGTCATGCAACATTTCGCAGACTCGTCGGTTGAACTATGCCGCCGCCCTGCTGTTCTTCGTGCGAACCTCGGCAGACCAGTGAAGCAGTTCTTCGCGAGTCATGAAGTTTAGGATTCGTTCCTGAGCGATGCCTGCTTTGAGCGCGGCCGCCGCGGCATATTCCATAAATGTGAGCTGCGTAGGTCCATGGGAGTCGGTCCCGAGCGATATGCGACATCCTGCCGCCTTTGCCAAACGCAGGAGATCGACGTTTAAATCCTGCCGGTCGGGATACGCGTCGATCTCAACTGCCTTGTCCAGCCTGGCAGCTTCATCGAATACACGAGGCCAGTCAGCACTCAGGCCAAGGCGAAAGTTGTAGATGCGGCCGCGAGGATGCCCCAGGATCTGAATGTCGGGATTGCGCAAAGCTGCGACATAACGCTCCGTCTGTTCTTCCTTGCCGCGCAATGCGGAGTGAAAACATCCTAAGACCAGGTCCAGTTCGGCCAAGCAGCGCGAATCCATGTCGCCTTCTCCGCGAGGGTTCAGATTCAGCTCGATCGAACGCAGGACCTGCAATTTCTCTCTTTGGCTTCGAAGTTTGCGGTTAACTTCGGAAATCTCTTCTCCCTGCTGTCTCACTTGAGCTTCATCAATGCCACCCGCAATCTTCAAACCTTTTGCGTGATCGGTTATCGCAATGTATTCATAGCCGCGAGCCAAAGCGGCTTCAGCCATTTCCTGGATGGTTCCTTCCCCGTCGCTCCAGACGGAGTGCATTTGCAGGTCGCCGAGGATCCCATCCAACCATGATGGGCGTTTTGCAAGAATCGCACGAGCTTCGGTGAGAGTGAGAAATCCTTGGCGAACTGCCGGCTTCTTCGGACGTGTCGCAGGTGGATTGCGCAACCATTCCGAAATCACACGCGAGAGGTAGGGGCCTACCGCCGTCAGTTCTGTGAGCGAACGATCCTGCTCCGGCAGATCGGCGGCCTCCTCAGGCCAGAACAGAGCGCGTCGAGACGCACGGCGCAGAGCTTTCTTGGCCGGCATCTTTGCGATGTCCGACTCCCTGGCAAGCAACTCCGCGATCTCCGAGTTCGTAAGCCTTCTTTTTCTTCGCTGGGGCATTCGGAGAGAACCTCAGGCGAGCATTTTGTTAACCACTCGGCGCACTTTTGCCAGAGGCCCCGAACGGAATCTGGTTTCGAGCAGTGCCCATTTTGGGAGATCCACGATCGCCTCAAACTCTTTCATGGAAACCGCTCTTTTTGTATCCATCGGTTTTCCCGCCCTTAGATTTGCAAGTGTCTCCTCCATCGCACGCGTGACACGGAAGAGGACGGTCGTGGGATAAAGCGCCATGGTGAAGCCAAGCTCTTGCAGTTGCTTAGGACTCATCCAGGGTGACTTGCCGCCACCTTCGAAGACATTCACGACCTTGTGAACGCCTTTGAATTCCTTAGCAATACGTTTGAGGTCTTTCTCGCTGTGCTCAGCCTCGATGTAGATCGCGTCTGCGCCTGCCTTGAGATAAAGATGGCAGCGACGCATTGCGTCCTCAAGGCCATTCAATTCTTCAGAATCCGTGCGCGCGATGATGAACAGCGAATCCTTGCTGCGTCTCGATTCGGCAGCGGCACGCAGCTTCTCGGCCATCTCCTCCGGAGGCACAACTTCTTTTCCCGCCATATGTCCGCAGCGTTTTGGCGGCTTCTGGTCTTCGATGAAAATTGCCGACACGCCAAGATTCTCATAGACATTCACCGTGTGAGCCACGTTCTTCACGTCGCCGTAGCCGTCGTCGCAGTCGACGAGAACCGGGAGATTGGAAGCCCGGATGATCTCAGGCACAGCCAGCGACTTTTCGCCAAAGCGGATCAGGTCGATGTCCGGCACTCCCCAGCGCGCGGCTTCCAACGCAAATCCGCCCACCTGATAAGCAACAAATCCGGCGCGCTCGATGAGTTTTGCACTTAGCGCGTCATGGGCAGCGGGCAGCTGCAAAAATTTATGTCGCTCGAGAACCGCTCGCCAACTACGGTCAATCTTTTCTGCCATACATCGTGGGATGCTGAAATAGAGAAGTACGGGGCTGCTGGAGAGAGCAGCGGATTGATCGTGTGTTCGAAGGACGGCAACGGAAGGCCGAAACTACTGAGGCGCCGGTAGAACGCCAACGGTTCGCAGCCACTGCGTCGCCAAATCTGGCCACTTCGTTACCGGCTGCGATGTTGGTCTTAGCCCGTATCCGTGACCACCGTGGGCGTAAATGTGTAACTCGGCGGGTACTCCGGCTTTTTTTAATGCGGTGAAATAGGAGATCGCATTCTCAACATGCACTGGATCGTCTTCGGCTTGAACGAGGAATGCAGGCGGAGTAGATGCAGTCACTGGAATGTCAGGACTGAATTCAAAATTCTTGTCCGCATTCGTCAGATATCCGGGATAAATGATGAGCGCAAAATCCGGCCTGCAGCTCTGTTGGTCAGCTGAGTCAACGGGCTGATACAGTCGCTGATCATAATGAGTGCTAAGCGCGGCAGCGAGGTGCCCGCCAGCCGAAAATCCCAAAACTCCAACGCGCTTCGAATCAATCTGCCACTCTGCCGCGTGCTGGCGGACGATTCCGATTGCGCGCTGCGCATCCTGAAGGGCTGCATCGGACTTCGGATATGGTCCCGTATCGGGAACTCGATACTTCACCAGAACGCAGTTTACCTCGATCGAAATCAGCCAATCGCACACCTCTGTGCCCTCAAGATCGATGGCCAGGATGCGGTACGCTCCGCCGGGAAACACAATCACCGCGGATTGAGGCTTCTGTGCGGCACGAGCCTGATAAAGCGTGAGCGTCGGCGAAGACACATTCCCAATTCGAATCACACGCTGGCCGGCAACCTGGCGGTCTTTGTCTGTCGTGGTATCCGCTTCAGGAGCTTTGGTCGTAGGTGCGCCCGGCGCACGCTCGGGCCAAAGCGGAATGGTTTTGTGGTCAGCGCTAGGCGGCCAAGGCGAACTGGGGCTCTGCGCTGACGATTGAGCAAGAACAAGGAAGACAGAGGCCAGCACTAAGGCAAGTGATCTAAGCATTGCTTGGAGAGTGTACCGCCCAACTCGACCACGCAGTTATCCACTCGCCTGCCGACGGTTATGACGCAGCTTTCCGTGTTTAAATGTTGCTTCGATGCGCACTCTGTTCCGCAATCGGCTTGCCGCGCTGGGCATCGTTCTTGTGTGTGTGTTCATCGTCTTTGCGCTTTTCGCGCCATTGTTATCACCGCGCGA
>JAFAUE010000245.1 GCA_019243475.1 Acidobacteriota bacterium
GGCGTGCCACGATGACTTCCGCTACGGTTGACATGCCCACGACGTCTGCGCCGGCTGTGCGCAGAAAGCGAATTTCCGCCGGCGTTTCATAGCTTGGACCAGGAACGGCCGCGTACACACCTTCCTGGATGTCGATGCCAAGCTTCTTTCCCTGTTCGAGTGCAGCCTTCCGCCAGTCTTTGGCGTAGGCTTCGCTCATGTCGGGAAAGCGAGGACCAAAACGGGAGTCGTTCGGTCCCATAAGTGGATTCGCACCCTGCAGGTTGATGTGGTCGCGCAGAACCACGAGCCCTGCCTGCTTCAGAGTGGAGGCAATGCCTCCCGCCGCATTGGTCAGCAGCACGCCTCTGATCCCGAGCCGGCACATCACGCGAATCGGGAAGGTTACTCGCGCCATGCTGTGTCCTTCGTAGTAATGGACCCGGCCCTGCATCACAGCGACCGGCACATTCTCCACTTTGCCGATTACCAGATTTCCGGCATGGCCTTCGGCAGTCGAAACGGGAAAGGATGGAATTCCCGAATAGGGAACGGTCGTCTTATCGGCTAGATCGTCGGCGAAAGCCCCGAGTCCCGATCCCAGGACAAGCCCGAGCGTCGGCCGCAGCTTTGTTCGCTGGCGGAGGTACTCGGCGGCTTCGCCTGCCGCGCTCCAAACGTCGGCGGATTGCTCTTGAGACGCCTGCATGGTGGAAGGAATGGTGGGCTACCTTATCTTTATTTTTGGACTAATAAACTCACGATCGATGCCGACATTAGGTTTGCCATAGTACCTGCCAGCATGGCGCGAAACCCGAGTCGGGCGAGCTCGGAACGCTTGTTCGGCGCGAGAGCTCCAATACCGCCGATCTGAATTCCAATTGAGGAAAGGTTCGCGAAGCCGCAGAGCGCAAACGTTGCGATCGTCACGGAGCGAGGATCCAATGCCGCTTTTACCGTTCCTAGTGCTTGATAAGCAACTAGCTCATTGATCACCATGCGCGTACCCAGTAAATTGCCCACCTGCATCGCGTCTTTCCACGGCACACCGATGGCGAACGCAACCGGTGCGAAGACATGACCCAGCAGAGTCTGCAGACTGCTGGGGAAAAATCCGACGTGCTGGTGAATCCCTCCAAAAATCCCATTTACCAAGGCAATCAACGCGAGGAAGGAAATCAGCATGATGGCCACGTTGAAGGCGAGCTGCCCGCCGTCAATCGTTCCTCGTGCAATTGCACCCAGCATGTTCTCGTCGTGGTGCATATCTGCATCCGACATCTCGACTTTGCCCTGAGTTTTTGGCGTTTCCGTTTCGGGAACGAGGAGCTTTGCCATCAAAATCGTTCCCGGAGCCGTCATAATGACCGCGGCCAGCAGGTTTTCCGCCTTCGCACCAAAGAAGATGTAAGCGGCCATGATCCCGCCGGAAACGTGCGCCATCCCCGCAGTCATAATGGTCATGAGCTCGGAGCGCGTACATTCCTCTAGAAACGGGCGTATCGTCAGTGGAGCTTCCGTTTGTCCCATGAAGATTGAAGCCGCGACATCCAGCGATTCCACTCCGCTCACCTGCATGGTTCGCTTCATCAGCCAGGCAAAGAACCGGATGATGAGCTGCATGATCCCGAGATAGTAGAGCAACGCGAAAAATGCAGAAATAAAGATGATCGTGGGCAAAACCTGAAAGGCGAAAACCAGGCCGATGGGAGGAGCATTCTTACCGAGCTGTCCAAAGACAAATTCCGCTCCTGCTGAGGAATACGAAAGCAACTGTGTAACTGCGTCTCCAGCCGCTTTCATGAAGCGCTGCCCGAAGGTCCAATGGAGCACGAGTACAGCAAAGACGAGCTGCATTCCCAGTCCCCACGCAATCGTGCGCAGGCGAATCGCTCTGCGATCGGTAGAGAAAACGTATGCCAGAAGGAGAATCCCTGCGATACCGATCAATCCTGTGAGTCGAATCATGCGAAGAAGTTAGTCTCGGTTATCAGTTCTCGGTGAGCCAAACGTCCGGCACTTGTCAGCTTTCAATCACCTTGCGAATTAGCTTGTCTGCAGCAGGCGCCGGTTCTTGCCCTATCCGGTAGCTGGCATGAATCAGCGATTCTGCTTCCTTGAGGCGCGCGTCGGAATTGTAGTGGAAGGTGCAAATCGGCTCATCCTTGCCGACTCTGTGACCCAACTTCTTGTGCAGGACAATGCCAACCGCGGGATCAATGGCATCCTCCTTTTTTTCTCGCCCGCCGCCGAGCACAAGACTGGCGATTCCGATCTTTTCGCAGTCGATCGCTTGCACATGTCCTGCGTGGTGGCTGCGAACCCCAACCTGATTCTTGGCCTGCGGCAATCTCTTCGGACTACGCAGTGCTTCAGCGTCTCCACCCTGAAGACTCACAAGCTCGCAGAACTTCTCAAACGCCGCTCCCGACGCAATCATCTTTTCCGCCAGCCGCCGTCCATCCTCGACTGACTTGGTCTTTTCGCCGAGATAGAACATCCACGCCGACAAGTCCAGGCTCAGATCCCGGAGATCAGCCGGACCGCCGCCACGCAGCACCTCAATGCATTCCGTGACCTCAAGGGCGTTGCCGATGTAAAGCCCAAGCGGTTGATTCATGTCGGTAATCAGCGCCGCGACGCGTTTTCCCATGCGCTTTCCCGTCTCCACCATCAACGCTGCCAAATGCACAGCATCCTCTTCTTTCTTCATGAAGGCCCCCGAGCCGGTCTTCACGTCGAGGACAAGAGCGTCGATCCCTTCCGCGATCTTCTTGCTCATGATCGAAGCGCAGATGAGCGCAGGACTTTCCACGGTCCCGGTAACGTCGCGAAGCGCATACATCTTTTTGTCCGCGGGAACGATCTGCTCAGTCTGCCCGACGAGCACCATGCCGCACTGGGAGAGCACTTCGCGCATGCGCTCCGGCGGCAGATTCACATTGAATCCCGGAATGGATTCGAGCTTGTCGAGGGTACCGCCGGTGTGCCCGAGGCCGCGTCCGCTGATCATTGGTACGAACAATCCGCCGGCGGCAACAATCGGCGCGAGAATTAACGACGTTTTGTCGCCAACGCCTCCCGTAGAGTGTTTATCCACTTTCTTACCCGGTAGCTGCGACCAGTCCAGCGTCACACCCGAATGCAGCATGGCTTCGGTCAGGGTTGCTATCTCTGCCCCCGACATGCCGCGCAGAATAACCGCCATCAGCCACGCGGACATTTGATAATCGGGAAACTCGGAGCGGGTATAGCCGCCGACTATGAACTTGATTTCTTCAACGGTGAGCTCGTGCCCATCGCGTTTTTTGCGAATCAGGTCAACAATGCGCATTGTGCAGAGGCGGCAGACTTCTACAGGATGAAAAAGAGAACTGCCAGCTTACAGGAACGACGAAAACCTGAATAGCCGGTGAAGACTAGGTAAGCGAGTCGGAACCGAAGCAATCCGGCAGAAGCTCGCGCATCGAGCTGCGCTCGATTCCCTGTGGCCCGAGGTAGTAAATCTCAGCATCACGGCCGAACTCGCTGAGCACCTGACGGCAGGCGCCGCAGGGCGAGCATGCAACCTGGCGGTCGTTGACGACGGCTAGGGCACGAATGCGCACACGCTCAGGACCCAAGGTCGATATGGCGGAAAACACGGCCGTACGTTCCGCACAATTGGTTAACCCGTAGGAGGCGTTCTCCACATTACAGCCAGTAAATATCTGACCGTCTTCGAGCAGGATTGCGGCGCCTACGCGGAACTTGGAGTAAGGGGCATAAGCATGTTCGTAAGCGCGGCGTGCGGAGGCGAGCAGAGAGTCCCTTTGAGAGTCAGGCAGCATGCAGATAGGTTACAGGGTAGGAGCTGCAGAAAAAGGCTTTCCACTGCCTCTCGCACTTATGTCCGCTTGTTATGCCGCATCGTGCTTTTCTGACGACGGTTTCTTGATAGTGCCCTCGTTCTTGGTTTCGCCGCGGGCAGGTTCGCCCCGAGTGGTTCCAAGTTCGGTGCTATCCGCATCCCGATGCGCAAGGTTCGTGCTCGGACCCTCCGTCGCTTCGGTCGGCGCTGACGGATTGATTGCGCCGGTTCGGTTCTCTGGGGTGTTGCTCTGGACTCGGGTTGGTCCTGGGCTGCTGCTGCCTGGACCGGATCCGTACTTATCCGAGCCCTGGCTCTCCTTGCTACGTTCTTTCGATTCCTGTGTCTGCTTGCTGTCCATATGTGCTCCAGTTCGGGTACTGCCCAGTAGGATGTGGCGCCGGCGGTTGCAGTGGCCCGCACGAAACAAGTCTTGCGTCAGACAGGCATTAAACCGGTATAAATGGCCATTCCCACGACTGCGTCAATCGAGAGCGTATCCAGATGTTGCACTTCATCGAGTGAACGGATTCCGCCCGCCACAATTAGTTTTTTCGCGGTCGCATTTTGCAAATCCTCGAGCACGTGCGTTGGAAATCCGCTCATCGTCCCCTCGGTATCAATATGGGTATAAAGGAAACCGGAGCAGAATGGGTCAAGCATGTGCATTGCGTCGGCGGGACGCAATCCTGTGCTCTGCGTCCACCCTTTGACCGACACGTAGCCACCACGGGAATCCACCGCGAAGATCAGTCGCTCCGGCCCAAACTCCTGCGCCAGGCGCTGCGCGAAAACCAGATTGATGCCATCCTTGCCGAACAATGACGATCCAATAATCGCTTTCCGCGCTCCCCAGGTAAGCACCTGACCAACGGCTTCGGATGTTCGCAGTCCGCCACCGACCTGACACGACAGCTCGCAGCAGAGCCGCTGAAGCTCCGCCGCATTGCTGCCCGTGCCCATCGCAGCATCCAGGTCGATCACCTGAACGATGGGAAAGTTGCGAAAGCGCTCAATCCAGTCGAAAAAATTGTCGGATTCGAGCGCCTTGCGCTCTCCCTGGATGAGTTGCACGATCTTGCCGCCCATCAAGTCAATCGAAGGAATCAGCAAGGCAGCCTCACGGAGATGCCGCTTTCGCGCAAACCACCCTTCAGCTCGCGAATATCGTGGATCCCAAAATGGAAAATTGACGCCGCCAGTGCAGCGTCGGCCTTTCCGCTGGTTAAAACTTCTACGAAGTGCGCCGCGGTCCCTGCTCCTCCAGAGGCAATTACGGGAATCTGTACAGCAGAACTCACTCGACGAGTAAGTTCGCAATCGAATCCTTGCTTGGTGCCATCGCGGTCCATCGAGGTAAGCAGAATCTCTCCCGCTCCATGCTTTTCGGCTTCGCAAGCCCAGGCGATCGCATCGCGACCGGTAGCAGTTCTGCCGCCCGCAACGAATACTTCGTACCGGAGTCCGTTCGGCGCAAGACGCGCATCGATCGCGACAATCACTGCCTGGGAACCAAAGCGCGCTGCAATCTTCTCGATCAGAGCAGGATCCTGTACGGCCGCAGAGTTAATGCTGATTTTGTCCGCGCCTGCGTCGAAGATCGCGGCCGCATCTTCAAGGCTGCGAATACCTCCGCCCACAGTGAATGGAATAAAGAGTTCCCATGCAGTGCGTTTGACGGTTTCCAGCAGCGTGCCTCGTCCCTCGTGAGTAGCGGTAATGTCTAACAGCACAATTTCGTCGGCTCCGGACTCCGCATGCCTTCGGGCGAGTTCGGCAGGGTCGCCCGCGTCGCGGAGATTGACGAATTGCGCACCTTTCACCACGCGGCCGGCGTCCACGTCAAGACAGGCGATGATGCGTTTAGTCAGCATGGACGAAAACGTTTACAGTTCCACAAAGTTCTGCAGCACTCGCAGTCCAACAGCGCCCGACTTTTCCGGATGAAACTGCACTCCAAAGATGGTTCCGCTCTCGATTACCGCGGAATAGGTATCGCTGTATTCGGTTACCGCGACCGTATCGGCGGCAACTGGCGCGTAATAGGAGTGCGAGTAATAGACGAACGCTCCCGAATCGATGCCGTTCAGGAGCCATGAATTCCGCACTCGCACGATCCGGTTCCAGCCAACATGAGGCACTTTCAGTCCATTCGCCCGGAAGCGTTCGCAAGTCCCAGGGATGATTCCCAATCCGGGAACGTCCGGGGCCTCGCTGCTAGCGGCCAGCATCCACTGCATGCCGACGCAAATTCCGAGAAATGGCTTCCCTGCTGCGATCCGCTCCTGTATGGCTCCGCGCAAGCCTCTGCGGCTCAATTCGACGGTGGCGGCAAAATGTCCGACGCCGGGAAGGATGAGTTTGTCGGCATCTTTGACCAATTTGGGATCATCCGTCACGACAACCGGGACATTGAGGTGCTCAAGCGCCTTCTTCACCGAGGCGAGATTTCCGGCCTTGTAATCGACGATCGCAATCACAGCAGTCCCTTAGTGCTGGGCAGCATCTTTGCCAGCCGCTTGTCGCGGGAACAGGCAAAACGTAGCGCGCGTGCGAACGCCTTAAACAGCGCCTCAAGCTTGTGATGATTGGAGCGGCCATAAAGCGTCTTCACGTGCACGTTGGCTCTCGCTCCACGGGCAAAGCCCTCGAAAAAATCGTGTGTCAGCTCCGATTGGAAGTCGCCTACCAAGCGCGTTTTCACCCGTGTGTCCACGATCGCCGCCGCGCGGCCGCTGAGGTCGATAGCAGCGAGGCCAAGCGTCTCATCCATCGCCATGAGGAAGTAACCGGCACGCAGAATGCCCTTGCGCTTCCCTAGCGCGCGGTCAAACGCCTCGCCTAACGCGATGCCGACATCTTCGACGCTGTGGTGCTGATCCACGTCCAGATCTCCACGGCACCTGAGATGAAGATCAAAGGCCCCGTGACGAGCAAACAATTCCAGCATGTGATCGAAGAAGCGAATCCCCGTGGAGACGTCGTAAGTTCCGCGCCCGTCAATGTTCAGGCGCAGCTGGATGTCGGTCTCGCTGGTTTTCCGCTGGAGGCTCGCCGTTCTCATGGCACGCTCCGAGCACGACTCGCAGGCTTGCGAGCTGCAGGCGCAGTCCACCCGATTGTCGCCAGCACCTCGGGGAGCGTAATCAACAAGCGATCGGTGTGTTCAGCTTTGCCGACAGTCATGCGCACGCAACCGTCACAACCTGGATCGCTGCTGCGATCCCGCACGAGAATGCCGCGTTGTCGCATTTCTGCGACAAACTCGCGGTGCAGCGCTCCAATCCTGGCCAGCACGAAGTTCGCCTGACTGATCCAATATGGAATTCCATGAAAGGCGAGCTGCACCATCAAACGAGCGCGTCCCTGCAGAACTTCCGCCACGTAATCTTTGACGAACCCAGGATCGTCGAGCGCCTCCGGCAGACATGTGAGCGCAATCGCATTTACGTTGTACGGCGAACTCACTTTGCGCAGCAGCCTCATCTGCTCTTCGCTTCCCGCCAGCGCGCCAATGCGAAGGCCTGCGAGCCCGTAGGCTTTGGAGAATGTTCTCGCCACGAAGAGATTGGGGAAGCGAGCAATCGCGTCAAGCACGGTTTCTCCAAAGAAATCGAAGTAAGCCTCGTCCACGAGAACCGCGGCTTGAGGAGCCGCGTCGGCAATGGCCAGCAGGTCGCGGCGATTCACCGCCGTTCCAGTCGGATTATTGGGGTTCGCAATTGCGATCAGGCGGGTCTCCGCGCCAATGCTGCGCAGAACCGTCTTCGTGGGAAATTCGAATCCCATTTCGGGATCTGCAGGAATGCTCACGACCTTGGCCCCGGTGCTCTGCGCATAGATCTCATACATCGAAAACGTCGGAACGACGATCACAACCTCGTCGCCCGGCTCCAGATAGGTTTCGCAAATTAGATGGACGCCCTCGTCAACTCCATTGGTCAGCAAAACCTGCTCCTGAGAGACCGCCAGGAACTTCGCTAACACAGCTTCCACCGACGCCCGCTCTGGATACCTGGTCAGGTCCGCACATGCAAGTCGCTGCAGTACCGCAGCCACCCGCGGTGATGGCTCGCCGGTGTTCTCGTTGAAGTCCAGGCGCAGGCCAGTGCGTCCGCTGAGCGGCGGATGGTACTCCTTCATTCGCAACACCGCGTCGCGGGCGCGCAACACTTTGTTCATGACGCCGCCATCCGTATCGCAATCGATTGCGCATGGGCCAGCAAGCCCTCGGCCTGAGCCAGCGCAGTCGCGTCTTTCGCAACTGTCGTAAGCCCCTTGGCGGAGTACTCCTGAACCGTGATCAACTTCACGAAGTCAGAGACGCTCAGTCCGCCGCGGTAGCGGGCAGAACCGCCTGTGGGCAGAACGTGGTTTGGACCCGAAACATAGTCGCCGGTTGCCTGCGCGGAGAAGTCGCCGACGAATACCGAGCCCGCAGCTTCCACCTGCGCGAGCTCGCGCTCCGACGCTACCGTCAGATGCTCCGGCGCGAGCGCATTGCCGACCGTAAGCGCCTCCGCGGGAGACGAGGTGAGAATCGCGTATCCATTCCGCGCCAGAGATTTCCTCGCAACTGCATTGCTTGCTGCCTGTTGATTGCATTCGGCGATCACATTTCTGGCCAGCGTAGGGTTGGAAGTAATGAAAATAGAAAGTGCGTCGGGATCATGCTCTGCTTGTGCGACGAGGTCTGCCGCCAGAAACTGCGGCCTCCCCTTTTCGCTGACGATTACTGCTTCTGTGGGACCGGCCAACATGTCGATGGCACAGTCAAATGCCACTTGTTTCTTGGCCGCAGTCACGTAGGCATTTCCCGGCCCCACTATCTTCGCCACACGTGGGAGACTCTTGGTGCCATATGCCAAAGCGGAGATCGCCTGCGCGCCGCCAACGGCGTAGAACTCTTCGATTCCCAGGAACGCTGCAGCAGCCAGCGTCTCCGCCGCAGGACGCGGTGAAGTCACCACAATCCTCTTCACGCCCGCGACCTGGGCGGGAATAACTGTCATCAGAAGCGTCGAAGGCAGTGGATGTCTTCCCCCTGGCACATAGCACCCGACGGATTCGATCGGGCGGACAAGCTGTCCCAATCTGATACCCGGCTGCACCTCACGAATCCATTCCTGCGGTCTCTGCCATTCACAAAAACGGCGGATGTTGTGTGCGGCCGTTTCTAACGCGCGGCGGAACTCCGGCGCCACGCGCTGCCAGGCGGCATTGATTTCAGATTCCCCTATTCGAAGAGTCTTGCCCTGAAAGTCATCAAGCTTGCGAGCGTAGCGAAACAAGGCAGTGTCGCCCTTTCTCCTCACGTCGCGCACGATCTGGCATACATCTTTTTCGACTCGCTTCAGATCGAGAGCGCCGCGCTGAACAAGGCGACTAAGCTGCGCGCGATTCCTATTTGCGTCGATGAGTTTCATAGTTGCGCGATTCACATCACGATCTTGTTCAGCGGATACTCCACAATCCCGCTGGCATTCGCGTCTTTCAATTTGGGAAGCACGTCGCGCACGATGCTTTCTTCCAGAATCGTGTTTACGGCCACCCATTGCCGATCGCTCAGCTCCGAGATCGTGGGACTGTTCAGTGCCGGCAGGACTTTCAACACTTCAGGCAAGTCGCCCTTTCTCACATTGAGCATGAGTCCGACCCGGCCCTGAGCGTCAATGGCGCCGCGCAGCATCAGCGCGATGTTCTCGATCTTCTTTCGCTTCTCTGCGCATTGCCACGCCTTTCGGTTGGCTATGAGCTGTGTCTGCGATTCGCAGACGGTCTCGATGATGCGGAGCCGGTTCGCCCGGAGCGAGCTGCCGGTCTCAGTGACCTCGACGATGGCGTCCGCGAGAATTGGCGGCTTCACTTCCGTCGCGCCCCAGGAGAATTCGACCCTGACCGGAACGTCCTTCCGAGCAAAGTAGTTCTTTGTGGTGTTCACCAGCTCGGTTGCGATGATGCAGTCGCGCAGGTCCTCCGCCTTTTCAAATCGGGAATCCTGCGGCACCGCCAGGACCCACCTCACTTTCCCGCGGCTCTGCTTGGCATAGACGAGATCGGTAACCGTTTCTACTTCCAAACCGCTTTCGAGTACCCAGTCGAGGCCGGTCAAACCTGCGTCGAGAAAGCCGTGCTCAACGTAGCGCGCCATTTCCTGCGCGCGGATCAGCATGCATTCGATTTCGGGATCGTCGATGGACGGAAAGTAGGAGCGTCCACTCGCATAAATGTTGAAACCTGCGCGCGCAAAAAGTGCAATAGTCGCGTCCTGCAGGCTGCCCTTTGGAATCCCCAGGCGGATCTTCATCGCGCCTCCACGGCCACTGCCGGAATTTCAATTTTTTTCGTAAAGCAGGAACGCGTTCCCTCGTGGCACACCACGCCGTCACCTTCCACCGTCACGCGAAAAAGCAGGCAATCGTTATCGCAGTCGGTTGCGGCGGAGGTGACGCGCAGACGATTGCCGGAGGTCTCTCCCTTAACCCAAAGCTTCTGCCGCGTGCGGCTGAAGAACGTTACGTAGCCCGAATCGAGCGTGTTGCGGTAGGCCTCGGCGTTGGCAAAGCCGACCATCAGTAGTTCCCCATTGGCATCGTCCTGCACCACAACGGGAACGAGGCCGTCCATCTTCCTGAAGTCAATTTCCATTTCTCTCTCCCGAGAGTCGTGCCTGCTATGAGTGCGCCAGGGGCAAAAATAAAAAGCCCGCCGGCGCATTTCGCGTCAGCGGGCTGATCTCTCTATGATTGCTTTTGTTTAGCTAGTAGAGACACTCGCCGACACGTTCGCCCGATGATGGTGATGGCGACGATGCTTCAGCGAGGTCATTCTGAAAAAAGATACACGTCACGGTGAAGCGCGTCAAACGTGCGGCTGCGTGCTGCGCTTCTTGCGCTTGTTTCCCAAAACGATATCGGCAAGCTCCAGGTAGCGATTGCCCGCCGCCTCGGAGTTCCCATGAATGATCGTTCTCGGAGTTTGCTGCTGCGTGTGCTTACGCAGAATTTCCTTGTCCACCCACAAGCCGACGGGATGATCGTCCTTCGCGGCCAAAATAGTGCGCTTGGGCCGCGCTTTGGCCTTCTTCACTTGTGCTGGCATTAGGAGTGTCGTGAGCATACCGCAGCAAAATTGTTCCCGCAATTAACAAATCGTGGATTAACAAATCTTCAACTCCTGCCCCAATAGATGTGCTCCAGAGTAGCCGGAACGCCAAAATGCGACACCCTGGGGAGTTCTCGATTTCTTAATCTTTTGCTACACTGGCGCGCTCGTAAATCCCACGCAGGAGAGCGTTTATGAAACTCAACAGAATTCTGCCGGTAATTATTGCCCTGTTGTTGAGCGCCAATCTGGGGCTCGCCCAGGCATCGGGCTCTGCGGCAAGCGGCGGCTCCAAGGCCGCCTCCAAGACCGCGAAGTCGTCCACCTCGAAGAGTCAGAAAGTAGATATCAACACCGCCACCAAAGACCAACTCGATGCTCTGCCGGGAATCGGCGAGGCCTATGCGCAAAAGATCATCGATGGCCGTCCGTATAACGCCAAGAACGATCTGGTACGCCGTAAGATCGTCCCGCAATCCACTTACGACGGCATCAAGGACCAGATCATTGCCCATCGCGCGGCCGGCTCGGCTGCCGCTAAGAACGGGAGCAGCAAGAGCCAGTAAGTCCTACCCTACTGCTGCCATATAATCGAAGCTAGAGGTTTTCGATCGCCAGAACCTGTGGAATACCTGGTTCTGGCGACGGTGCCGGAAGAACGCTCCGGCCGAGGGTACAAGGGGAAACGCTTGTGCCTCCCGTTTGGAAAGGAAACCACTCGCGCGTCTTCCCGCATTGGCGCGCGTCCATTTTCCTTTCCCCGCATCGAATCCTCCGACAACTAAGCCTCTTGCGAAACCAGCTTCATGCCGCTGCATGACAAATTCGGGCGAGCGATAACCGACCTGCGGATCGCCATTACGGACCGGTGCAACTACCGCTGCGTCTATTGTCGAACTGGTAACGATGGCGCTCAATACGCTGACCTCAGCCTCGACGAGTATCTGCGCATGGTCCGCGTGCTGGTCTCGCTGGGAATCGAGAAAGTGCGCATCACAGGAGGCGAACCACTCTTGCGCAAAGGCGTCGTTGGCTTCGTTGAGGAGCTTTCCCAATTCAGAACTCCTGAAGGCACGCAGCTCGATCTCGCGATGACCACCAACGGGCATCTGCTGGAAGAAATGGCCGAGCCGCTCAAGCAAGCCGGACTTACTCGCATCACGGTCAGCATGGACGCAGTGGATCCGGCAAAGTTCGCGCGCATCACCCGCGTGCCGAACGGCTTTCAGCGCGTGCTGGCGGGAATTCGCGCGGCCAAACGAGCAGGTCTCGATCCCGTCAAAGTAAATTGCGTGCTGCTGCGCGGCTTCAATGAAGATCAGATTGTCGAGTTTGGCAGGTTCTCGCGCGACGAAGGCGTGATCGTCCGCTTCATCGAATTCATGCCGCTCGAGGAAGACCGCGTCTGGAGCCCCGAAATCGTAGTTACACTCGACGAAATCGTGCGCACGCTTTCCGCGTGGAAGCCGTTGCGCGAGCTGCCGCCGAATGCACTCAGCGAGACTGCGCGGCGTTACACCTTCGAAGATGGCGTCGGCGAGATGGGGATCATCGCGCCGGTGTCACATCCGTTCTGCGGACATTGTTCGCGCATTCGGATTACCTCCGACGGCAAAATCCGCACCTGCCTCTTCTCTCTCTTCGATCACGACCTCTATCGAGAGATGCTGCGCGGAGCTACCGACGAGGAACTCGCGCAATACATTCGCGCGGTTGTGGAAAAGAAAGAAGCGCGTCATCACATCGGAGAACCTGGATTCGTACAACCTTCCCGGAGCATGGTGCACATCGGCGGCTGAGTCGAGCAGCAGCTTGGCTGCAAGGAACTCAGGCGTTTCCCGGCAACATTATTGCTGCCTCTCCCATCTGAGTGAGGGAACCACTATTTACTAATGAGTTATCAAGGGCCCAAGCCGTTCGGCCGGCGCCGAACCGATAAGTCGATGACCGACCCCGAACGGCGACAGCTGCAGATGATTCGCCGCGACGTTGACGAAGACGAAAGTGGAACCATCCGCAGATATATGCGGCTGGCCGCGAGAATATTAGGTAGGGACGAGGGCCCGGAAAATGCTCGGCCTTCGAGCAAACATGCCTTCCGTCGCAGAGACGAACAGGCTGCCTAGCCCTCAAAATTTAGCTGACATTTCCGCGTAGGATATCCACCGAATCCGGAATTCTTGCGCCCCGCGCCTGTCCCGCTTCACCTTCTTCAACCTCGTCCCCTTCGCCTGGAGCGAGAAACAGGTTTTGCTCCAGCCCGTGCTGTTTTGTGTAGAGATCGAAATAGCGGCCGGCCAGTGAGTAGAGCTGCTCATGCGTTCCTCGCTCGATAATTTGTCCTTCCTCGACGACAAGAATCTGATCCGCGCGGCGAATTGTGCTTAATCGATGCGCGATAACGAACGTGGTGCGGCCCCGCATAAGGAATGACAGACCCTCCTGGATCAGAGCTTCCGATTCGGAATCCAGGCTGGACGTAGCTTCGTCGAGGATGAGAATGCGGGGATCGGCCAGGATCGCGCGGGCGATCGAGATGCGCTGGCGCTGTCCGCCCGAGAGCTTCACTCCCCGCTCGCCGACTACCGTGTCGTAGCCTTTGTCGAAGCGCTCGGCGAATTCGTCCACGCGCGCGATTTGGCAGGCGCGCAGAATTTCGTCTTCTTTGGCTTGCGGGCGGGAGAACGCCACGTTCTCGCGAATCGTTCCGTCGAAGAGGAACGATTCCTGTAAGACCACTCCCAATTTGGTCCGGTAAGAATCCAACCGGACGGTGTTTAAGTCCACGTCGTCCACGAAAATCCGCCCACTCTTCGGCTTATAGAACGCGGAAATCAGACCGATGATCGTGGACTTCCCCGAACCGGACGGTCCCACCAGTGCAGTCACCGTTCCCGGCGAAGAGTGGAAAGATACTTCGTGCAGAACTTCTTTTCCCTGGTCGTAAGCGAAGCTGACATTCTCAAAATCGATATTTCCGAGAATGTCATTCAGAACCACCGTTCGTTGTGGATCCACATCTTCGGGAACTTCACCCAGCACTTCGCGAGTGCGCTCCAGCCCGGCGAGGGCTTCGGTGATTTGCGTGCCGATGTTCACGATCTGCAGCACGGGCGCGATCAGGAAGCCGAGGAACATCGTGAACGTAAAAAATTCGCCTAAGGTCAGCGTGCCGGCAAGAATCTGGCGCGCGCCCAGGTACATAACGACTGCTCCCACGATGCCAAGAAGCACGGTGGAAGAAAGGCTCATGACCGACGTCGCCGTGAGCGTGCGGAGAACGTTGTTCAGCAGACGCTGCACTCCGCTGGAGAAAACCTCATGTTCGCGGTCTTCGGCGTGATAGCCCTTGATCACGCGCACACCGCCGAGTGATTCCGTCAAACGGCCGCTGACTTCCGCGTTGATTTTGCTGCGTTCGCGAAAGATCGGACGAATGGTGCGAAACGCTTTCCTCAGCGCGAGCGAGAAGACAAGAATGCAGACAAAAGCGACGCTCGTCATGGTCACGCTGATTCGGATCAGGACGGCGAACGCCAGCACCGCAGTGAGCACGCCGCCGAGAAAGTCGATCAACCCGGTGCCGATCAGGTTGCGAACGCCTTCCACGTCCGACATGATGCGCGCCACCATCGTTCCCGTTTTGGTCGCGTCGTAGTAAGCAATCGGCAGACGTCCCACGTGTTCCTGCACCTGCCGCCGCATCTCGGCAATCAACCGCTGCGCTGCCTTCGACAGCAACTGCGTCAGCGAAAACGATGTGACGCCCTGAATAATGGTGGCCGCAATCACGGCAAGCACAATTTCACGCAGGCGCCCCACATGCCGCTTGACGATCACGTCGTCCACCAGGAACTTGGTCGAGGCCGGCAACACCAGCCCAGCGACGCGATTGATGGCCATCAGCACCAGCCCAATCGCGAGCAGTCCCTTGCGCGGACGCACCAATTCCCACAACTCCGGCATCACGCCCTTAAAGAGCTTCATCCCGGCGGGCTTCGGCTTTTCGCTTGCAGGCGGCATTAGGAGATAGGGTACAGGTTACAGCCGGGCGGCACATCTAGCCGTTTGGGCAGGCAGATGCGCGTGTCTCAGGGGTGGGGGACTTTACAGGTCTATGACCGCGGCTTGCAATTGTCTCGCGATCTCCTCTTCGCGTATCTCCGACGAAAAACGCAGCGGCGCTCCCACAATGATCTTGATCTCCCCTCGTCGCGCGAAACGTCGCTCTTCTTCCTTCAGTGAAAAAAGTCCGTCGATGCGCATGGGGACTATCGGCACTTTGAGCTGCTGCGCAAGAATGCCGATGCCGGCGCGGAATGGAGAAAATTCTCCGTCTGTCGTCCGCCGGCCTTCCGGGAAGACGAGCACACTGTAGCCGCGATCAATCGATTCGCCGGCGAAGGTAAAGCTGTTGCGAAAACCGGAGCGCTGCGGCAGTGGAAAGACGTCGAACAAAGCCGTGACCAGCCAGTAGGAAAGTCGTTCCACGAATCGTTGAAAGATGTTCATCGTTGCCGGTGGATTGCGCATGGCCGCGAGCAGCTCGCCCTGCATGGCAATCGCCAGGCGATCTCGATAACGCGACGGCATGGCAAACATCAGCAGGCCGGCGTCGATATAAGTGACGTGATTGCTGACGAACAGCAGAGGACCCGCCGCATCCCTCAGCCGCTCGCGCCCTACTACAGTCGGCTTAGCCATGATCAGCGTCGCCGGCCAGGTGAACAGGCAATAGATCGCGACGCGCAGCCATCGCAGGAGCGCGCGCTGTGCCCAGTGCGGATAGTGATATCGAGCTGCAGCCGGCGCGGCACTCGCCTCGTGGATGATGCGCTCAATATCGGCGACCGTCGTAGCCTCGGCAAAGCGTGTCTCGTCGAGCTCTACCTGATAGCGCTGCTCCAGGCTGCTCAGCAGATCGACACGGTCGATAGAGCTGAGATTAAGAGCGCTGTCCAGCTCCACCGGGCTCCGACGGCTTTTTCCGAGCTGCGCGATGGCGGCTTCGATGGCCCTGCGCGGCACAGTCCCGTTTCCGGAATGCGCCAGCTGCGCGCGCGCGTACGCCGAAATCAGATCCTGCCGCGGCTTTTGTGTCGATGTGCGGGGGAAGTCGTTGTCCGGCCAGACCAGCCAATGGCGAATCCGCTGGTGAGCGCCGAGCCGGGCGTTGGCTTCGTCCACCGCTTTTTGTCCGGCCTGCGCGCCGTCGTTCACTACCAGCACAGCGCACGGCTCGGCGTTGCCGCCGCGCTCCAGCCCGAACACCAGGCAATCGCGAATTCCCGATTGAGAACGCAGCGCGCTCTCGAGATCCTCGGGATAAACGTTCATCCCCTCGGCGGTGACGATCACATTCTTCTTGCGGCCTTTGAAATACAGATTGCCGGCTTCGTCTACCGCGCCGAGATCGCCGGTGCGAAACCACTCGCCTTCGCGAGCAGCGACGGGCTGTCCGTTGACCCAGTAGGTGCGCGCGATGGTGTCTCCGCGCACGAGGATCTCGCCGGATTCGTCGAGCT